>CAZIYK010000048.1:0-9742 GCA_964543445.1 uncultured Flavobacteriales bacterium | reverse complement strand
TTTTTTTTACTAAATTGTGTAAAATAACTAACTCTCTTATGATAAAATTATTCCCATCTAAAGGAAAACTTTTAATTGCGGAACCTACCATAAATGATGGTTCTTTTGGGCGATCTGTAATTTTATTGGCAGAGCACAACGAAAATGGTTCTGTTGGTTTTATTCTCAATAAACCATTAGGATATACTATTAACGACCTTGTGCCTGATTTAGATTGCAACACGGAGGTTTATAACGGAGGACCTGTTGAACAAGATAACCTTTACTTTATTCATCAATCTCCAGACATTATTCCTAATTCTATTGAAATTTGTAATGGAATATATTGGGGAGGTGATTTTGCTGCATTAAAAAAATTGATAAACGATAGAAAAATTGAACCTAGATCTATACGTTTCTTCTTAGGCTATTCTGGATGGTCATCTAAGCAATTGATAAATGAAATGAAAGAAGATTCATGGGTTGTATCTAAAGATGTGAGTACTCCAAGAATACTTTCTATTGAATATGATAAGATGTGGCGTAAACAAATGTTAGATTTAGGAGGCGAATATCAGATTTGGGCTAACTTGCCTGCTGATCCAGCAATGAATTAATATTTCTGATAAGTAACTGTCTTATCTGAGTAGATATTTTCTTAGAGTAAACTACATTTCTAAACCTATCAACTGTTTGAAGTCCAATTATACTATTTGTTATAAATACTTCATCACAATTCAACAATTCATCTTTGTGAATCGATTTAACTTGAATTTTTAAATCGGTTTGACTTTCTATTATTTCAATAATTTTTTTTCTCATTATACCTTCTACGCACCCATCTGTAAGTTTTGGAGTGTAGATATTTTCATCCTTCACAATAAAAACATTTGCATTTACAGCCTCTGTAATACAATCATCACTATTTAGCAACACAATGTTGTTAATTGATTTTTCGATTACAACAGAGCCTGCTATTGAGTGCAGAAGTACATTGTTTGTTTTAATCTGAGATAAAATTCCGGTTGACTTTTTTATATCTTCAAAAATATCTATTTCATAATTATCTACACCTTCCCCGAAATTATTGTTTTCTAAAGCTCCTGCCTCAATTACAAAATCGAAACTAGTATTAGCATCAACAAAGTAAATGCTAGAATTTGATTTACGGAAAACAGTCAGTCTGACTCTCGCATTAGAAAACGAACTGTAAGAATCTAAAAGTTTAATGATTTCGGAATTCAGATAATCTTTTGTAAAATAATCTGGGATATTGATTTTTACAATTTTCAATGAAGATATTAGCCTAGAATAATGATCGTCAATAAAGATGACTTCACCATCAAAAACTCTAATGGTTTCGAAAATTGAATCTCCAAAACGAAAAGCTCTGTTAGACAATTCTAAGCAGAAATTATCCTTCTCAATTATTTCTCCATTAAAATTTATGTATTCTGTCATCCTATGAAATTTCAATAATAAAACATTGCATTAATGCATGATTTTAAAAATCATTTCCTTGAGTATATCTCCATGAGTTATCGACCCCGCATCTACTCCTTTTGCTTTTACATCAGCATCGCGTAAGTAACTTATTACTCTTACTGCTTTTCGTTTGTCGTAATTTTTTGCTGCTATCAAATATTCTTTCACAAAAAACGGATGAACTCCCAATTCTTTGGCTGCATTTTTTTCTGATTTATCACTAAGAGAATGTAAAATCAAAACCTTTGAGAAAAAACTAAATATCAGAGGGATTGTACCCAATAAAGGATGTTGTTTAGGATTGTGTGCAAAATAATTAATAATCTTATTTGCTTTTAAAACATCGCGTAATGCAATTGCCGAATTCAATTCGAAATTATTAAAATCCTTGCTTATCCCTATATTTTCTTCAATATGTAGAGGAGTAATAGTTGTTCCTTTTTCTAAAATAGAAGTAAGTTTATCTAACTCTTTAGCTATTTTTTCTAAATCGTTTCCTAAAAACTCAACAAGCATAAAAACTGCTTTCTGCTCAATTCCGTAACCTTTTCCACTAAGTACTTTCGAAATCCATGCAGGTAGCTCGTTATCGTATTTCTTTTTGCTTTCGAATAAAACTCCATTCTTTTTAATCTCCTTAAA
The DNA here is from genome assembly GCA_964543445.1 of uncultured Flavobacteriales bacterium. Classification (GTDB taxonomy): domain Bacteria; phylum Bacteroidota; class Bacteroidia; order Flavobacteriales; family JADGDT01; genus JADGDT01. The sequence goes on along the minus strand of CAZIYK010000048.1, from coordinate 7,636 downwards.
AAGAGCTTTTCTAGTATCAGCTTTTTTGTATTTATAGCTAAAAACAAGTATCGTAGATTTCTGTGGATTTTTGGCATAAGCAAGCAAATCATCCATTTTATTATTAAAATCAGTTATTCCTTGAGCTTCTCTAATTATTACAACCTGATATTCTGCCATCATTGGAAAACGTTTGGCTGTAGAAATAATATCAGTAATATTAGTATCTGCACCATAAATAACCACCTGATTGAAATCACGCTCATCCTCAGATAAAACATTTTTCTCGATAAACTCCGAAAGCTTATCTATATAATAAGGTTCATCGCCATAGAAAAAATAGATAGGCTTAAATTTTTTCTGCTTTATATCTTTTACTATCTGATTAACTTGGTCGTCTTGTTTAACCTTTGCCATTTATACTATCTTAAATTTAGTCTATCCAATGTAATACATCGTGAGCTATACTCCATCTTGGTTTTGTCTTTTTTACCTTCTTACCCAAAATCCAATATTTATACAACTGCTCAATAGTTTTATCCTTCTTCTTCAACTCTATCCAATGGTTCATAAATGCCTCAAATTCCGGATCTATGCCTCCAATAGTGTACACCAAAGGAAGAGATACTACTTCAGGAAAAGGATTCACTACCTGATAATCAGGATATAGCAAAGTCCACGATGCTCCTGCTTCTGCACTAGTAAGCATTGCGTCTAAATTAGGAAATTTACCATTGTAAAATTCATAAACAGAATCTTGTTTTACCACTGTTGATTGAGGGAAAAATCTCTTGAAAATATTACCAAAATCATTCTCTTCCAACACGAAAACATGAACCAAAGAATTGTATGTTTCTTTGTAATTACTCAATAATTGAACTTTGTCCTTCGTTACAAGTGCTAGATTAACATCTAGATAACTATTCGTTACAATATGATTTTCGGCATAACTACTAGTAAGAGCAGTTCCCGACATTATTATATCTATATAATCTTTTTTCAGCAACTCATCTCCCGATTTTTTCTGAGAAGAAATATCAATATATTCTATAGAAACACCTAAATCGTAAGCTAATTCGTTTGCTAAATCTATATCAAATCCTACTATATCTCCCTTTATATTAAAATATGCAAATGGCATTGCTGTTTCGTAAAATCCTATCCTTATTTTCTTTCTTTTCTTTATTCTTTCTAACCTACTTGCACCTCTTCTCAATCTTGGATATATAGGTTTAGGATGTTCTAGCAAAGTACTTTTAACTTCATACCCTAGCAAATCCATATCTACAATTAACCTATCTTTTGTGTATGCTCCTTCAAAAGCATAATCAAGATAAATACTCAAAGGAACAAATAGCAATGCTGCAGTTAGTGCGGCAGAAACAAAGGATAAAATTAGTTTACGAACTTTTATTTTAAACAACCCATAGGTCATCGCACCCGTAATCAAAACAAAAGCTATTAGGTGCATTGTTCCAAGCACTACCCTAACTCTATCTATATAAACACTTGATACTATAAAAAGATTAAAAATCTCACCTGGTATATTCATAATATCAAGCATAAAAGGTATTCCCGAAACTGGAGCAACAAAACTACTCATCAACAACGAGCCTATAAATGTTGGATATTCTGATATTCCTATTTCATTACCTACAAACCATCCAGCAAAAGGAACAAAAACAAATACTACCAACGTACCTAAGTTTGGAAAGGGATAAGCTAATGGAAAAAGTACTTCTACAGATTGTATTCTATCTTTAGTGTCTAAGTCGTAATCTTCATATAATTGTTTAATGTTTTCTATAAGCTGAGGTAGAACAATAATTATCTTTCCGGTAGCAAAAATTGTAATCAAAGTATCTTTGGTAACTCTAAAAATATCCTTGTATTTAAATGGTGTTACTGCAGAAATTATTAAAGGAATAAAAACAAAAGCTAATAAAATAATTGCACCTGTATATACCAATACGAAAGCTTGAAGTTTGCCAATTTCGCCCATAGTCATTGTACCTGCTGTACTTGCAGCAATAGCAAAAACACCATAAGGTGTAAGCTTTACAATCATTTTATTGACATTGTTTAATGCCTTGGCTAAAGTATCGAATCCATCTAAAAGCTTCTCTTTTCCTGGAACGTGAATTAAGCCCATTCCTACCAAAATACTAAACAATACAACAGAAGGAACTGTATTATCTGCTAATGCAGCAAACGGATTGGATGGGATAAATAGTTTTAAGAAATCTATTTCCTTTGGAGAAGAAATAAAACCTTCGGTATAGAAAGAAGCAGAAACCCATTCAGGAAACACCAATGGAAGAAGCAAAACAACAACTATTCCTATAAACAACAATACAGAGAGGACAATTGCACCGTTCTTAATCATTTTCATCCCTTTGTCTATAGACAACCTGCCTATGTTAACCATTAAGGAAAGCATAATGTAAGGCAAAACCGTCATTTGCAATAAGCCAATGAATGCGTCTCCTAGGATAGATAAACCTGAAACATATTCGCCAAAGAATAGCCCAATAAAAATACCAAATAATAAACCTATTAAGATTTTAGATGATAAACTTTTGGGTCTCTTTTTCTTATTCTTATTTCTTCTAAAAACCATTTCGCTACATATGTGTTTATAACAAAAACAATACCTGAATTGATTGTATTATTATCGTAATTATCAAAATTCAATTACTACCGTAAGTTAATAAATTAATCCTTTAAAAATTATACGAAAAATAGGCTCCGTACTCATTTCTGTCTATTACAGGCACAAGAGTAAATTTATCTGAATGCAAAAATGGATTAAAATTTTTGAGTGGTTCAAAATAATAAACAAGACTAGTTACCATCATCCCTATTCCTGCTCCAACTAACACATCAGAAAGCCAATGTTTATTATTTAAAACTCTGAATGTGGCTGTAGTTGTAGAAAATGCATAACCACTATATGCGAGTAACGGAGAAGTATCTTTAAACTCGTAAAATAACACCGACGCATTTGTAAAAGCAAAAGTAGTATGTCCTGATGGAAAAGAATTATTTTCCGATCCATCGGGTCTAGTTTTATAGACTGATTTCTTTATACCATACGTAATTAAAGATGATATTAAATTTGAAATAAAAAGATATTTTGTTTGATCGAACCAATGATTTCGGCTTTTCACTCCCATAATATCTGCAATATATAATTCTGCGATTGGTACATACTTTGCATAATTATCTATTGAAGAATGAAAATCATTACCTACTCCATTCCTAACATCTTCTTGAAACTGTTTCTCGAAATTACTATTATTAATTATCAAGCCTGAAGTAATGAAAACCGCAGGAGCAATACTATTATAAAGAAATTCTTTTGTCTTAAGACTGTCAGTAATCTGTGCATTTATTGATGATGCATTAAATAACAGAACAATCAGTATTATAGAAAATTTAAAATCTATATGAATTTTATTCATAAAATGGGCTGTTTAGATTTTAGGTTAAAAGTAAGGTTATATTATAAATCTACAGATAAGTCCTTTCAGATTTTCGTATGACTAATCTCTTTAAAAATAAAACAGGCTGTTTCCAAATAATCGAAACAGCCTATTTATACTTTATATTGAATAGTATCTTAAATACTATTTATAACCCTTACTAATTTCTCTTGAAGTTTTGTAGCTACTTTCTCTACTTTTTCATTATCGAAAATGCTAAGTGATGCTTCTGGATCTACTATAGCAACTTCTATAGTTCGTTCATCAATTCTCTTAACTAACACATTACATGGCAACATTAATCCTAATAAAATTTCAGACTCAACTGCTTCGTGTGCAAGTGCTGTATTACATGTACCTAACACAGTATAATCATCAAATTCAACATTAAGATTTTTAGAAAAAGTTTCTTTAAAATCAACTTTAGATACTATATCAAAATCTTCCTTCGCTAATTCATCTTCTATTCTGTTTAGTACTGCATCAAAGCTTAAATCATTAATTATTTTATTGAAATAGTATCCCATGATATTGTTTTTTTATTGTTGTAATTCTACGACGCAATTTAATAATATTTTTCACTCTTCAAACCGAAATTATGGCTCTATTATTATTTTAGCATCTCCAAACTCTATCACATCACCTGCTCTGAGCTTAGCTCTTTTTCTAGTTTCTACTACTCCATTTCTAATAGCATCGCCATCTTCTATTCTCAATTTTGCTTCTCCTCCACTACCTACTAGTTTAAAGATTTTTATAACCTTAATCATCTCGATATACTCTTCATCTTTTAGGTTAAATGTAAACTCTTCCATAATATTTTTTTAATTGATTAATTTTCTGATAATTCTTTTTTCAACTTTCTACCTTTGAGCCATGAATTAAGGAATACCGTTGAGATAATAACAAAAGTACCTACATAAAATTTTGGAGACATAGTTTCTGACTCTCCAAATATAAAGTACGCCATAATTATTCCATAAACAGGTTCAAGATTCACAGTTAATACCACTGTAAATGCTGATAAAAATCTCATTAACTTCATAATGGCAATAAAAGTGTAAGCTGTACAAATTGTAGCTAAAATAATTAGATAAACTAAATCCATCCCTGCTGGTATTTTGAAATTTATCATATCGTCTCCCATAAAAGGCATAACTAGCGACAACGTAAGTATTCCTCCCAACATCTGATAGAATGTAATTACCGTTGAATCCCACTTATTGGCTATTTTAGAACTGAGAACGGAAAACAATGAGGCCAAGAATGTTGACAATAGAGCAACGTAAACTCCTGTTTGATAGTTTACCTCTACATTTAATATCAGATAAATACCTAATACAACTACCAATCCCAACATAGTTTCATAAAACACAGGTTTCCTTTTATTTATAATTGGATCTATGATAGAAACAAAAAATGCACCAGTTGATAAACTAGCAAGAGTAATTGATACGTTGGAGATTTTTATTGCGAGAAAAAAAGTTGTCCAATGGGCTGCTATAATAGCTCCAATTCCCATGATCTGTAAAACTTCTTTTTTCTTTAACCTAAAATCAATTTTTACAATTTTCATGAATACAAAAATTGAAATCACTGTAAAGAAAATTCTATACCAAACCAATGTTACAGCATCTAGAGAAATTAATTTCCCTAGTATAGCAGTAAATCCCCAAATAAAAACAATTAGATGTAGCTGTAAATATTGATTGCTATTTCCTTGCATTATTATAAAGGTATAATGATAGTATTCCAAAAGTAATATTTGGAATCCACACAGCTAACAACGGTGGAAAATCGTCCTTTATTGCAAAAGTATCAGCAATTCTCATAAAGAAAATATAGAGAACCATCAACCCTAAACCTGTGGCCAAATTCATTCCCATACCTCCTCTTTTCTTCTTGTATGAAAGAGAAACTGCAATAAGCGTAAGTATGTAAGTTGACGCAGGCATTGATGTACGTCTATGCTTTTCAACCAAATAAGCACTCAGATTCTCCGAACCTCTAAATTCCTGTTCCTTAATAAATTCATTAAGTTCGGAATAAGGCATGGTTTCTGCAGCATAATCTACAGGAGTCAAATCCTTGGGCAGAAAAGCAAAAGTTGTATCCTTCTGATAACCGTTGGATATTTTATCATTTACATCAGATAAAATTCTCATTCGCCAATTACGAAGCTTATATACTGAATCTTCAGGATTAAAATTGATGTAATCGCTGGTTAATTTATATTTCAGCTTAGTACCTTCAAATTTCTCAATAGAAAAATCAAATCCTTGATTCCTTTCGGTATTAAACGTTTTGATATAAATATATTCTCCTGGTTTAATTTGCCTATGAATATTCTCGTACCGCTTTGATTTGTGTTTGTGAATATATTTGTTCTCAAAATCCTTACGGGAGGCATTAGATTCGGGCAAGATTTGATGATTTACAACTAAAGAAAAGAAAGCCAAGATTGTTGCACTAATAAAGTAAGGAAACAACAGTCTATTAAAACTAATTCCTCCAGCCAAATACGCAACAATTTCGGTTTGTTCCGCCATTTTTGATGTAAACAAAATTGCTGCTAAGAAAACAACAAGGGGCATAAACATATTGCCATAGAAAAGGACAAAGTTTACATAATAATCTTGAATTATTGTTGATAATGTAAGTCCCTCTTGCATAAAATCATCGATTTTTTCTGAAATATCGATAACTATTGCAATAGCCAACAACAGGATTATTGTGAATATAAATGTTCCTAAAAACTTCTTAATTATGTATGAATCAAGTATCTTCATTCTTTTTCAAAGTACAATTATCAATCCCCAAGCAATTGTTGTCAGCTGATAACGGTTAATTGTTAACTGATTTTTTTTATAGCCTTACTCCTAATTTCTTAACCATAATATTTTTCCACTCATAGAAATCACCAGCCTTGATGTGCTCTCTAGCTTGTTTTACCAACCACAAGTAAAATCCTAAATTATGAATAGACGCAATTTGTTTTCCTAAAAATTCATTTGAAGCAAACAAATGACGTACATATGCTTTTGTGTAATAACTATCAACGTAAGTACTTCCATTAGGATCTAACGGAGAAAAATCGTCAGCCCACTTACGGTTTTTAATATTTATTGTTCCTTCTGATGTAAACAACATTCCATTTCGTGCATTACGCGTTGGCATAACACAATCGAACATATCTACACCCAAAGCTATATTTTCTAAAATATTAATTGGCGTACCTACTCCCATTAAATATCGTGGTTTGTCTTCTGGTAAAATTCCGCAAACCAACTCTGTAGTTTTATACATTTCGTCCGTTGGTTCTCCTACACTCAATCCACCAATTGCATTTCCATCAGCCTCGTAAGAAGCAATAGTTTCTGCTGATCTTGTTCTCAAATCAGTATATGAACTCCCTTGAACTATTGGAAACAACGACTGCTCAAAGCCATATTTTGGTGGTACTTTATCGAGATGATTAAAGCAACGCTTTAACCAACGATGAGTCATCTCCATTGAACGTTTTGCATATTTATATTCCGATGGATACGGTGGACATTCGTCGAAAGCCATAATAATATCGGCACCAATAGTACGCTGAGTTTCCATTACACTTTCAGGTGTAAAGAAGTGCGTAGAGCCATCAATATGAGATTTGAATTTTACACCTTCCTCAGTAATTTTTCTACTTTCAGCCAAAGAATAAACTTGATAACCTCCTGAATCGGTAAGTATAGGATTGTCCCAATTCATAAATTTATGAAGACCTCCAGCTTGCTCCATTATATCCATACCCGGACGTAGAAACAAATGATATGTATTTCCCAAAATTATTTGAGCTTGTATATCATCGTTCAATTCGCGTTGATGTACTGCCTTAACAGTTCCTACAGTACCAACAGGCATAAATATTGGTGTTTCAATTTTTCCGTGTGCTGTTTCTAAAACACCTGTGCGTGCTTTAGACATCTTATCTTTTACCTCAAGTGTAAATTTCATATTCTCTATTTAATATCTTGAATCCTGCCTAAGTAAATTAAACAGTACTTATATTTCATATAAACCAAGCAAAGATAATAGAATTTTCATGATAATAGTTTTGTTGTTTATTTATTAAACAAGGCAAAAGCATTTAAACTTTTTGATTGCCCCAAAATCCCTAAAGGGAGCAAAAA
>CAZIYK010000047.1:0-9761 GCA_964543445.1 uncultured Flavobacteriales bacterium | reverse complement strand
GTTGCTTGTTGCTTGTTGCTTGTTGCTTGTTGCTTGTTGCTTGTTGCTTGTTGCTTGTTGCTGCAAAATTATAGCATTGAATCATATCATGCTAATTTCTATCCTTATGTTTTTAGAGATAAAGACGACATCTCATTTTTTTGAGATCATAATATCAATACGAAAATTTATTAGCCATAAAAAAACAGCGAACAGTAAATCTAAATTACCATTCGCTGTATTGTGTTATTGCCTTTTTCTACTCAAAAGCACTAGCTAGCAGAGAACTTACACTACTACCTCCTTTACCTTGTACGTAACTTAAAATTATAGGCATAAACTTTTGAACCATTTCGGGACTCAGTCCTAATTTCTTGAATATTGCATTCACTTTTGCAATACCTTGCAACGAATTTGCCATTCCTGCTAAAGATGACAATCCTCCTCCTCCGAGATTTATATTACCATCCTTCATCATCTGATCTATTCCAGGTACAGATTTTTCAATAGAACTAAATTTAGCAGAACCTAATTCTTCTTTAGCCATATTAAATAGAGCTCCTGCTCCACCCGACGCTTGTTTCTTACTTACTCCAAGTTGACTAGTAAGAGTACTTATTAAATCTAAGCTCTGAGCATTTACACTTCCTATCGACAATAATAAAGCTAAAAAGCTTAACCTAGCAATGTTTAAAATTTTCATTTGTATTTAAGATTTTAAATTAGATTCTCAAAGTACAAAAAAATACAATAAACTATCCCTTAAACTTTATAGGTAAATAAACTACCTTTTTGGTTTCAAAAAATTCTTCTTCAAAGAAATCTGGCAGTTCATACAACTGAACAGTTTTGTAATCCTTCAATTCTTCAGATAAATCTCCTCCTTTTAAATATAAAATTCCATTTTTAAGTTCGTGAACAGAATCCTTTTTGATTTTTTTACGAACCCATCCAACAAAATCGGGCATATTTGTTACTGCTCTACTTACTATGAAGTCGAATTTATCCTTAACTTTTTCTACTCTATCGTGAAGAATTGTTACATTTTTCAATCCTAATTCGTCTGAAACAGCTTTTACAACTTTCAACTTTTTGCCTATTGAATCTACCAACAAAAACTGTGTTTCGGGAAACATAATTGCTAATGGAATACCTGGAAATCCTCCGCCAGTACCAACATCCATTACACTTGATCCAGGTTTAAACTTCTGTACCTTTGCTATTCCTAACGAATGTAACACATGACGCAAATACAGCTCGTCAATATCTTTACGAGAAACCACATTTATTTTTGCATTCCACTCCTTATAAATTCCTTCTAGTTTAGAAAACTGCTCTAACTGATTTTCACTTAATTCAGGAAAATATTTTTTAATTAACTCCATAATATATAGCTGAATATTTTTTTAACAACAAAATCTGAACACATACTAATATGTAACATTAAAACACTAACAAAGTATTAATGATATTTCTATTTTTGTCTTCAGAATTTTCAATTTACAAAACTAGGAATAAAATGAGTTTATTAGCCGAAAGAATACAACGATTATCTGTTGCACAAACTTTAGTGATGAGCAAAAAAGCTCGAGAGCTAAGAGAAGAAGGCAAAGACATTATCAGTTTAAGTATAGGTGAACCCGATTTTAACACTCCTGATTTTGTGAAAGAGGCTGCAATATCGGCTATAAATAACAATATTACTAAATACCCTCCAATTTCTGGTTTTAAAGAATTAAAAGAAGCAATAAGCCTAAAATTCAAAAGAGATAACAACTTAGATTACGATTTAAATCAGATTGTAGTTTCTACAGGTGCAAAACAATCAATAATCAACATATTGATGTCTATTTTATCTAAAGGCGATGAAGTAATTATACTTGGTCCTTTTTGGGTTAGTTATTTCGAAATGGTAAAAATGGCCGATGGCACTCCTGTAACTCTTCACGCTGGTATAGATGAAAATTTCAAAGTAAGTGCTAAGCAAATTGAAGATGCTATTACTAGTAAAACTAAAGCCGTACTATTTTCTTCTCCATCAAACCCTAGTGGAGCTGTTTTCTCTAGAGAGGAACTTGGAGAAATGGCAAAAGTAATTTCTAAACATCCACAAATAACAATTATCTCTGACGAGATTTACGAACACATAAATTACAACAACGAGCATGTAAGTATTGCTAGTTTCCCTGAAGTTTACAATCAAACTGCAACTATAAACGGTGTTTCTAAAGCATTTGCAATGACTGGATGGAGAATTGGCTACATTGGTGCTCCGCAATGGTTGGCATCAGCTTGCGAGAAAATTCAAGGGCAAAGTACATCGGGAGCTTCTACAATTTCTCAAATGGCTGCCATTGCTGCTCTAAAAGCTGATCCATCAGAAACAAAATACATGCGCGATGAGTTTTTGAAACGTAGGGATATGATGTTTGAATTGCTTAGCAGTATAGATGGGTTTAAAGTAAATAAACCCGATGGAGCTTTCTATTTCTTACCAGATATTTCGTCATTCTTTGGAAAAACTATTAAAGGATACAAGATAAAAAACGCTCAAGATTTTTCTATGTTTTTACTTATTGAGGCAAATGTAGCTTTGGTATCTGCCGAAGGATTTGGGAATCCAAACTGTATTAGACTTTCGTACGCTTCATCTGAAGAAAATTTACGTGAAGCTGTAAGAAGAATTAAAAAAGTTTTGAGTGCTTAAAACTCATTACTTCTTAATAATAAAAAACAAAGTGCCTAAGGTTAAATAACTCTAGGCACTTTTCGTTTTTTCAGATTTTTAACTAAAAATAAATTAAAGCTCTTTCAAAGCATCCTCTATTTTTTCAGTTTTTGTCATTTTGTAATTAACACCTAGCTCAATTACACCTTCCTTAAAGTGTTTTCCTAAATGACGAGTTACAAATAATACATCACGAGAAGCTAATTCTGAAATTATTTGCTTGTGGCTATGTCCTGAATGATCATGTCCGTGGTGGTGATCATGTTCACCATGAGAATGATCGTGACCATGGTCGTGATCGTTAGGTATATATTCTATATCCTTCACCTCTCCATCTTCAATAGTATAAATTGCAAATAGTTTGGCTCTACCTGTCATTCTACTTATTGTAACTTTATCGTCTGTTGCAAATGCTACTTTCATAATTCTAAATATTTTTTCTTCTTATTTATTAGTTTACTAATTCCGATGCAAAATTATGAAAATAGAACGATTCTAAATAACTTTTATCTAACAATTTGAAATCTATTAAATCCTTTAATTTTAGACTTAGTAATTTTAATACTTTCTACATTTGCAAATTCAGGTCCTACCCTACACCACTCTACAAATTCATCCAACAAATTAGATTCTGCTTCCGCTTCTATATAAACATCGCCATTGGGTAAATTCATAACATATCCATTAACACCAAGCTCTAAAGCTTTATCTAGAGTAGATTGTCTAAACCAAACTCGTTGTACTTTACCACTTACAACAATATCAAAATGTTCCATATTATCAGTATTCATTTTTCTATTCAATTCAATAAAACTACAGTATATTTGTTCGAAATTACAAAAGGAAAAAAGTATTTCCAATCACATTATAAAGCAACAGCCAAAGCCTATAGTTATCCACTAAAAGCTAATGGCAAAAAGCCATAACATATGAAATTTGATAAAATATATCCTCTAAAAGAAATCGCTGAGATAATAGGACAAGAATTTGTAGGCGATCCTAATTTTGAAGTACATGGAATGAACGAAATACATGTTGTAGAGCCAGGAGACATTGTTTTTGTTGATCATCCAAAATATTATGATGTAGCTCTAAATTCTGCTGCAACAATAGTTTTAATCAATAAAAAAGTTGAATGCCCTGAAGGGAAAGCTCTTTTGATTTCTGATGATCCTTTCCGCGATTTCAATAAACTTACAAATCACTTCAATCCTTTCATTGCTCAATCAGCTGCTATTGCTGATACTGCTGTTATTGGCGAAGGAACTGTAATTCAACCAAACGTATTTTTAGGAGAAAACGTGAAAATCGGAAAAAACTGTATCATACATCCTAACGTAACTATTTACAAAAATGCTGTAATTGGCGATAATGTAATTATCCACGCAAACACAGTTTTAGGAGCAGATGCATTTTACTACAAACGCAGACCAGAAGGATACGACAGATTACTTTCAGGAGGAAATGTAGTATTAGAAGACAATGTAGAAATAGGAGCTTCTTGTACTATAGACCGTGGTGTTTCAGGTTCAACAACAATCAAATACGGAACAAAAATTGACAATAGTGTACAAATTGGACACGACACAGTTATTGGGAAACATTGTTTAATTGCATCGCAAACAGGTATTGCTGGAGCAAACGTTGTAGAAGACGAAGTAACAATGTGGGGTCAAGTAGGTGTAACAAGTGGAATTACTATTGCCAAGGGAACAGTTATTCTTGCTCAGTCTGGAATTACAAAATCTACAGAAGCAAATACAACTTACTTTGGATCACCTGCTGTAGAAGTAAAAAGAGGATATAGAGAATTAGCAGCTTTAAGAAGCTTGCCTGAGTTCCTTAGAAAAGCAAAAAAATAATAATTTATCGCTTTACTGTTTTGTGACTACTGTAACTTTTCACTTAGTATTTAGTCGTTTTTATTCTAAACTAGAAGATACTTTAGAAGCAGAGACAAACAGTAAAGCGATAAACCTTTACCGAAAAACATGATTTCTTTCATGTAGTTCAGCATGTAAACACAACAAAATAACACATGTAAAGATTTGCATACTTAGGTAATTAATATATTTTTGTTTTAACAAATTGAACTATAATTATAACCAGAATTATACCTAATGAGTATTTTAGTTAACAAGAATTCAAAAGTCCTAGTACAAGGATTCACGGGTGGAGAGGGAACTTTCCATGCTGGACAAATGATAGATTACGGAACCAATGTGGTTGGAGGAGTTACTCCTGGTAAAGGAGGACAAACTCACTTGGGCAAACCCGTATTTAATACAGTTGCCGATGCTGTAAAAGAAACTTCTGCTGATGTTTCAATGATATTAGTTCCACCAGCATTTGCTGCAGATGCAATTATGGAAGCTGCTCAGGCAGGAATAAAAGTTATTATTTGTATTACCGAAGGTATCCCAACAAAGGATATGGTGATGGTAAAAGAATATTTAGCTGATAAAGATAGCCGTTTAATTGGACCTAACTGTCCTGGAATCATCACTCCTGATGGTGCTAAAGTTGGTATTATGCCAGGTTTTGTATTCAAAACAGGTAAAGTTGGTATCGTTTCTAAATCGGGTACTCTTACTTACGAAGCTGCCGATCAGGTTGTGAAAGCTGGATTAGGAGTTTCTACTGCTATTGGTATTGGAGGAGATCCTATCATCGGTACTACAACTAAAGAAGCTGTAGAGATGTTTATGAACGATCCTGAAACTGATGCAATTGTTATGATTGGTGAAATTGGAGGATCAATGGAAGCTGAAGCTGCTGAGTACGTGAAAGAATTCGGAACTAAACCAGTTGTAGGATTCATCGCTGGACAAACTGCTCCTGCAGGTCGTACAATGGGTCATGCTGGTGCAATTGTTGGAGGAAAAGACGATACAGCACAAGCTAAAATGGCAATTATGAAAGAATGTGGAATTCACGTTGTTGAATCTCCTGCTGAAATTGGAAAGAAAGTTGCTGAAGTTTTATCAGTAAACGCTTAATCAGTTAGCTCAAAAAATTATATAAAAATACCTTCTTCATTTATTTGGAGAAGGTATTTTTTTGCCACATTTTGAATGTATACTTCAGCTATATACTTTGAACTATTCTATCAAAAATACTAGCAGTTTTAGCAATAATAACAGAACACTTAGAATCTCTAGAAATCTTAAACGATGATAAATCTTCAAGAGTTTTGTGCTGACTTCTCAATTCCTTTCCTATAATCAATAAATCAAATTCAGAAGATTTTTCAATTACATCTTCATCAGGATTATCACTAACTAGCAATTCTACACTATACAATGCAGTTGATTTAAGATGTTCTAAACTCTCTCGCATCAGTTTATCTACTTTTTCTTTCTGATGCTTTTTATATTTAGTAGGAAGATATCCAAATAAGATGATTCTAGCATTTTCTTTTTCTGCAATGGCTGCAGCTGTCATCAACATCAAATACAAGTTTCTAGATTCTTTAACATAAACACCTAAAGTTTTAGGTACAAACCTCTCTGCACGAGCTTTAATATTTAAAATCAAAATATCAGTAAGCGATGTAGAAAGAATTTTTTCAAAAATTGTTCCTTTATATTCTTTAGTATTCTGAGGGAAACCAATAATTAACAAATCGCACTTCTCTTCTTTTGCTGAATTTACAATTCCTAAAGGAATATTTCTTGAGGCTCTAATAATGGGTTTCAGATTAATATTATTCTCCTTACCAAATTCTACACTTTGTTTTATTACTTCTAATGTATCTTCAGCTCCAGACAAGGCTTCATAAAAATCCATATCTTTAGGTACATCTTTTACTGCTAAAACAACAATTTCACCTCCTTTCTTTGCCATCAATATGCTCGACAACAACAAAAGCTTCTTTTGAGTAACAGGATTGGCAACAGGTACAAGTACCTTATTTCTTCTTGTAAACGAAAAACTTGTTTTATCTTTCAATACAATATTTCTTCCCTCTCGTCCGCTTTGTTCACGTTTGCGAGAATAGAAAAAATAAATCAATACTCCTGCCACCACAAGTTGCTGACCTGCTGCTAGCGAGAATATATCCATCGTTAGTAAAAGACCAAGATTTATTACAAGACTTATTTCTGGTAAATATCTTTTGAATTTTGAAGTTGGTTTTAACTGAGGTTTCTCTTTGTACAATTTTCGTAATGCAAACGAAACAGGAAGTAACGATAGCAAAAGACTAAAGTTTGTAACCTTAGCAATGGTTTCTAAATCCAAAAATATCAAAACCACTCCTACAAGTATTCCTCCTGTAATTATTGCCCATTGCGGTTGTTTGGTCTTGTCGTTAAGTTCTCCTAATAAATCAGGAAAAAATCTATCTTTCCCCATAGAGTATGCCTGCCTGCTCTGCGACAAAAGAGTACTACTCAAAGCTCCTAACGATGCAAATACACCTCCAATAGAAATAAGTAACCAACCATTTCCTCCAAAACTTTTATTTGCCAGCAATACCAAAGGAGCATGACTTGCCGCAAGCTCTTTCCATGGCACTGTTAATACAGCAGCAATGGCAACCAATCCATACAAAGCAATACTTATTATCATAGAAAGTTTCATTGCTTTAGGAACTGTTTTTTCAGGCTCAATAATCTCATCTGAATTATTGGCAATTAGTTGATATCCGAAAAAAGAAATATAAATAATGGAGATAGCTCCCATAGTACCTTTAAATCCTTTAGGAAAAACAGGAGTAGCATTATCAAAATTGAAATTCATGACTGACATAACTATCAGCAACAACAAAATTGCTACGTTACCCCACACTATCCAATTCTGAAAATTAAATTTACTATTGCCA
Organism: uncultured Flavobacteriales bacterium; assembly: GCA_964543445.1. Lineage (GTDB taxonomy): Bacteria > Bacteroidota > Bacteroidia > Flavobacteriales > JADGDT01 > JADGDT01. Next base: position 2,229 of record CAZIYK010000047.1, on the reverse strand, counting down.
GCAGGACGAAGAATAAAAAAAGTAACTAACGAGGTAATTACAATGGCAATAAGTTTAATATAAACTCCCGATAAATGTCCTCCAAAAAGTGAAACAGCATATTCGGCAAATCCAATAGCATACAGGCTACTTGCCAAAATACTCCCAAGGGCAAGAAACCAACCAGTAGAAAAACCACCCAAACTTCCTAAAATATCGTAAGCATAGGTATATCCACCACCCGATCTAGGAATTAACCTACTCAAATCGGCATACATTAGTGTTGTTACAAAAGCCAAACTTCCACACAGAAGATATGACAACACAACTGAAGGTCCTGCAATATTAGCAGCTGCTCCAATAAGTACGTAAATTCCTGCCCCAAGCAATGATCCAACTCCTATTGTTGTTGCACCAAACAGACCAATTGTTCGTTTGAATTTTGGTGGTTTTATTTTTTTCTTGAATATATCCTGAATACTGTCGCTCATACTTTTTTCATTTACTATCAAATTTAAAAAACGTATTCAGCAACAAAGACTATCTATGAAGAAATTTTGAAAGTATTTTTGCAATAATGCAATAGAGTATATTTTGTAAACTACCACAAATATTGTAAACCATAAACGATTAAGTTAATAACATCATCTCTACAGATGTTAAGAGTGGTGAGATCTCCTCATAAAAACAATCATCTTTCAATATTAATAATAGCCTATAAAATAGAACTAACTACTATCCAGGTTAGGCACATAAAAAACTAAACCCCATACATTTGATTAAGTGGCTTGTTAATGACTTCTCTCAACTTATCGTTTAAACTTTCGGTATCAGCTTTGGTCAGACCCTTGGTAGGTATGGCTGGATGAATTATTACTTCTACAATTCCCGGACTTGCCTTACCTGTAAACCAACCTTTTCGCTCTAATCTTTTCCAATTGGTAGTAAAAGTAATTGGCTGCAAAGGCACCTGTTTTTGAATGGCAATTGATACTGCTCCTGTTTTGAACTCTGCCAACTTTGGTGCATCTTTTGATATTGTACCTTCGGGAAGTATTACTATCGGTGTACCTTGATCTATAACATCCATCATTCTCTTGAAGCTTTTCAATACTCCCATCCTATTATTTCTATCAACAAGAATATTCATTCCTGATGTGTAGAAAATATGGAACAATGGCCACTTCTCTATTTCTTTTTTCCCAGTGAAAACAAAATATTCGTTGTAGATGGAGTACAGAATTGTAGGATCTATGAATGAACTGTGGTTTGCAGTAATAATAAATGGTTGTCCTTTGATGATATTTTCTTTACCCTTTACTTTAACCCTAAGACCAGTGAATATCAACCAAAGTTTGGCATAAAATCTTATAATTTTAAATGCTTGCGGGAAACGATATTCCTTGGATAGAAAAAATTTAAAAAATGGATAAAAAATAATTAACGAAATGGCTACGTACAAAAAAATATATAACTTGTACAAAAATGTAAAAGGTGTTAAAATTATATCTAGAACACTAGACGAATTGCTACCTTTAATTTTACTTGCTGACATAAATAGATACTTAGATTATTGACTTTTATCAACTTTTAAACTATTTGCAATTATACAAATTGAAAATATATTAACATGAAAAATCTTTTATTATCCTCTATTTTATTTGTTGTTGCTATCACAAATACTCTTGCTCAGAACAATATAGAACTAACCGTTAGAAATGTTGAAATTGATAATGGAGATATAATGGTGGCTTTATGCAATTCCGCAGAAGATTTCCCTGATACAATATTTAGAAAGGTTAAAATAGAATCTAACTCTAAAGATGTTAAAATACTATTTAACAATGTCCCTAATGGAGATTACGCAATCGCAATTTATCAGGATGAAGATGGTAATGGCGAACTAACTAGTGGTTTATTTGGTCCCAAAGAACCATATGCTTTCTCGAATGATGCTACTGGAATGTTTGGACCTGCAAAATTTTCTGATGCTAAGTTTGAGGTAAAAAATAACGATGTAAAAGTATCTATTGATATGAAATAACATCAAAATTATGTTTATCTAAAAAAATACACAATTCATCACAACGAAATATTGTACATCATTAAATTTCGTTGTAATACTATTTTTCGTCGCATATTTGTAGAGCAAAAAACAAGGGAATTGTAGTAGTAATACAAGTTTTTTCATAGTAAGATTTTGGGTTAGTTTAAAAAGGTTCTTCCACACGGAGAACCTTTTTTTATTGA
>CAZIYK010000046.1:0-9808 GCA_964543445.1 uncultured Flavobacteriales bacterium | reverse complement strand
CCATTATCTAAAATGGTATAAGATTTCTTTATTTGTACACCCGTATATTTACTTTTTGGACCGAGTAATTCAATACTATTATCTGTACTGTTGATTATCTCGAATTTACCATAATCCAAAAATGGATCGGGCGGCCAAGTATCTTTATTAGCTTTCTTTTCTTGATTTATATCTTGATGAATCCACCATTCGCTTTGAGGGCTAACCCAAGTAGAAAGACCTCTTATCTGAAGAATATCGAAAGAAGTATATTCTTCTATGGGTTTATCAAATTTATGATTCCATAAGCTAGAATCACTACTTAAAATATTATCAGAATTATTTTTATTTAAAGAAACTAAACGACCTCCTATTTCAGGAAGAACAACAATTTTAGTGCCTGATTTTTTTAATGTTACCATAGCGCTACTTTTTAGAGTTCTTTTTTTTTAGGATTAGAATCATCCCAATTCAAAATAATACTCTTTACAAGTTTTCCAGATTCTGTAAGGTCTGAATCTTTCCACCCTCCTCTAACATTACTTTTAGGTATCAGAATAGAAGCCCCTTCTTTTTTGTCGTTAATAGCCCAATTGCAATTTGTAAGATGGTGCTTTTTCATAAATGCAACCCACTTAGCAGTTGATTGAACATCAACATCTCCATTACCATTAGCTTTTACAGTACCCCACTCCGTTACCATAAGTGCAATACCATTGTTCATTGCTTTTTCTGCTTTATCCATAAGCCATTGTTTATGACTTCCTGCATAGAAATGCAGAGTGTAAGCTATGTTTTTATATCCTTTAATTGGATTTTCTGAAGCTACATCAACATCTTGCGACCACTGTGGAGTACCAACAATAATTAAATTATCGGGATCAATTTTTCTTATCTCAGCTATTACTTCCTCGGCATAAGGTTTTATAACATCATCCCACGATACTTTTAATGGCTCATTATATATTTCATAAATTATATTGGGATATTTACCATACTTTTCGGCCATAATTTTGAAAAACTCAATAGCTTTTTCCTTGTTCTTTTCTGCTTCGTGAGAATGCCAATCAATAATCACATAAATACCTTGTCTGATTGCCTCATCTACAACGTAACTAACTCTTTTAACGTTTTCTTCTGGTTCTTCGTGATATCCATTCCTCACTTTTTTATCTGAAGCTAAAGGGCATCTCACTATCGTAGCATTCCAATCTTTAACCAACCATTTTACAATGTCTTTATTATAAAATTTTGCTCCACTCCAACCTTTATTAGACCAAAAGAAACTATTTCCTGCAAAACTAACAGGCTTTCCATATTGGTTTACAATTTGATTTCCTTTTACCGACAGAGATCCATTTTCTTCAACTACAGTTGCTACTTCCTTTTTAGAATTAGCACCGTTAGTATTCTGAGAAGAACTACAATTAGTCATACTGAAAATGATTATTAATGATAATATTAGCCTTTTCATTTTAGTCTTTTTTATTATACTTTTTCATATACTCACTAGGACTCAAACCATACTTTTTCTTAAATGCAGTACTGAAGTATTTCGGATCAGAATATCCTGATTCATAGGCAATACTACTAATAGTTTTTTCGCCTTCCTCCAATAGTTGCTTAGAAAGATTAAGCCTCTTGTTTTGAATGTATTCCTTTGGAGATAAATTAGTTAAAGCCTTAAGTTTTCTATACAAAACAGGCCTACTCATTCCTACATCCAAACATATATTTTGTACGCCATATTCATGATCTGAGATGTTTTTCAATACTAATTCATCTAACTTCTCTAAGAATTGTGTATCTATACTTGGCTTAGGTGATTCTACTTCTTCGAGCGTTTCTCCCGTACTAATTTTCTTCTGATATAACTTCTTTATCTTTTGTCTATTCTCTATAAGACTTATTATACGATACTTAAGCATTCTTATATCGAATGGTTTAATAACGTAGTGGTCTGCACCGTGCTCGTATCCTTCTGCTTTATACATCGAAGCATTAAGCGCAGTCAATAAAATTATAGGCAAATGCGATGTCTCAATATTTCCTTTTATTTTATCACAAAGTTCGTATCCATTCATTTCAGGCATCATAATGTCTGATAACACTAAATCGTAATCATCCTCAAGTAAACCTTCGTAACAAACCTTACCATTTTCGAAAACCTCAACTTTAAAATTCTCAGAAAGTGCATCTTTTAAGAAAGATCTCAAATCTTCGTTATCTTCTGCTATGGCAATTTTGTAGTCATATTGTTTGTCAGACAACTTTGTAAACTCATCTCCGTAATGAGAAACATCCTCAGGAACGTACGATTCATCACTTTCTAAAAATCTAGGTAGAGTTAATGTAAATAATGTTCCTTTGTCTTGTTCACTTTCAAAGACAATCTCACCTCCCATTAATTTCGCAAACTTATATGACAATATCAATCCTATTCCACTACCAACAATACCAGACTTAACAGCATTATCTGCTCTATAAAATCTATTAAAGATATTCTTCTGATTCTTTTTCGGAATTCCCATTCCCATATCTTTAACAGAGAAAGTCCAATTATTCTCGTTAGGCTCAAGAGTAATTTCTATAGTACTATTATCTGGCGAGTATTTTATTGCATTTGAAATTAGATTATATACTATTTTTTCAACTTTATCTTCGTCTAACGATACCTGTAATTCCCCTTGTGGAATATTCTTTTTTATTGAAATATTACGTTGTTCGAGTAAAGGAGCGAAATCAACAAGAAGTTCGTCTATAAATTTAATTAGGTCGAACTGAGTAATATGTAAATTATCTGATATATTTTGACTTCTTTCAAAATCCAACAATTGCGACACTCTGGAGTTAAGTCTAGCAAGGTTATAGCCTACTCCTTTTAATAATCTTCTTGCAGTTTCACTTAAGCATTCCTCTTTTTCTAATTGTTGTAAAGGACCATTTATTAAAGTAAGTGGTGTACGAATTTCGTGTGCTATTTCAGCAAAAAGTTTATTCCTCTTTCTTAAGTTTCTTTGTTTCCTTACAGTAACAAAATATTTTATTGTAGCAAATGCTACTAATACTAAAACTAAAACATAAAACAGGTAAGCCCATGTACTTAGCCAAAAAGGAGGTAATATATTTATCTTTATGCTTTTTGATGCTATCTCTGCTTTATTAAAAGCAGCATAACTCTTCACTCGTAGAATATAGTTTCCACTTGGTAAATTGTTGTAAGAAATGGTATTATAACTAGTTTTTCCTGAAAATTCGGTATCGTACCCTACAAGTTTCCAAGAATAATATATAGTCTTATCTAAATAGTTTGGAGATACTAGTTTAATTCTAAAATCTCGATATGGATATGGCAATGAAAGACTCTTTGTCCTATCAATACGTTTAGTAAGTATAGAAGAATTATCAGGGGTTATCTTCTTTCCTTCAACCTCCAATTCGTCAAATATAATTTTAGAATCTAGTGTTATACCTCTATTACTATAATTAGGAAGTTCTAAAAAGCCATCAAACCCACCAATAATCAATCGATTATCAACTATCATACTAGCACCTTTGATGACTTCAAATCTGTCATAAATCTCTACCATTTGGGTAACATCCATTTCCTTAACAGATATCTCAACCCTAAACACTTTATTATCAGCAAGAACAACATAATCCTTACTGTTTTCTTTTAAGATTTGTCCAATTGAACTTGGTAGTCCTTTTCTATATTTGATATCGTATAAAGAATCGTTCTTGTAATCAAATATTTTAATTCCACTAGAAAGAGTTCCAATTAACGATAATGAATCATTGATATTTACATATTCAGAGATACCAGCTGTATAATCGAAGAGTTTAACTGACTTGTTATTTTTATAAAAATATGAAGCCGTGGCAGTTGATATAAATAATCCATTATTGTTTTTATCCTCTTTTATAAAGGTTACGTTTTTGAAACGCAAACGTTGCGCTGTATTTCTTTTGTAATCATATGAATACAAATTACCCTTTGCTTGTCTCAAATAAATAACACCGTTAGAAATAACTAATTTGAGGGTGAATCTTATAGATTCTTCTTTACCATCAACACTCAAACTAGTTAAGTGTTTGTTTACTTTAAGTGTTTTCTTGTTAAGCGAAAACATTCCATGTCCGAATGACGACACCCAATAATTACCATTATCGTCTTCTACAATATTGTTTATTACAAAATTGCTGTTATCCGATTTAACTCCCTCAAAATCAGAAATAGTAAGTATTTTTGGACTTTCAGAATCGGCATCTACAATTAAGCCCTTATCTGTTCCTAATAGAATTCTGCCATCCGAATCTTTATAAATCTCATGCCCAAGTTTAGCACCAAACCCCTTAAGTAAACTACCATTGAGTGTTTGAGTGACAGTCTTATTGGGATAATAATAAAATATTCCCACACCATACGAAGCAACCCATAAACGACCTTTATCATCCTTATGCAAGTCGTACACTCCTAAACCATTAAGATTGGATGCAGTATTGTTGAATTTTTTAATTAGCTCTCCCTTGTCATTATAGTCCAATATTCCTCCTCCATCAGTAGCCACTAATACCTTACCTCTATAACGCATTATATCCATAATAGTATATGGGCCGCTAGAGCTTAAATGTGAAATCTCATTATTTCGGATCATGAACATTCCTTTATGGCGTGTTCCTATCCAAATAGTTCCGTTTGGATGTAGGTATAAGCTTGAAATATTAGCTTCCTTCAAACTATTTCCATAAAGTTGAAAATCTTCAAATTTATTATTTTTGAAAATTTTAAGTCCTTTCTTTGTTCCTATAAGTATTCCTTGATATCGATATGAGCAAGTTGTATTTGCATTAAAATCAACAGAAAACAACTTAGTTTCTTTACTGTTACGGTCCCATGAAACTACTGATTGCCATGAAAAGAACAACAATGTTCCATCAACTTCATTTATAGCTATACAAGGTTTCTCATCTTCAAACTGACTATTATAATATGACGAAGCTTCGAACTTATCTAATACATTGTTGTAAAAGTAAACTCCATATTGATTGTACACCCATATTATTCCCTTACTATCTTTAAATAAACCAGAATTAACATTCAGGTTATTTATAAAGGCGCCATTTCTTCTTTTTAAATCATAATGTTTAAACTCCTTACCATCAAACCTGTCTATTCCTTTAGCTGAAATAGTCCAAATCATATCATCGTCATCGCTTTCAATAGCATAAACAACATGACTAGACAAACCATCTCTAACAGTGAGATTACTAAACACAATGTTTTTCTGCCCGTAACTGTATGTTACGAAACAAAGTAGTAAGCCTATAATAAATGTAAATATATTCCTATTGTAGTTTCTCATATCTATTGCAAGATAAAAAAGGCGTCTGCGTTAAGCAAACACCTTTTGATATATTTTATTAAGCAATGTGATTATTACAACTCTATACTTATTCTATTATCTGCATCTAAAACAGAGATATACTTATCAATTTTCTTTCCATTTGCATCTACCGTAATCTTATACTTTCCTTTAAATCCTCTAAACGAAACCTTACCTTTTTCGTCAGATTTTAAAGTAGTATTTGTAGTCCATTCTTTTATTTTATTCAGCCAAACTTCACCATTTTTATTTGGCTTACCATTAAGGTCAAATAACGATTTATTTTCACTAGAAAATGGAGTCCAATAGTACAAACCTATTACCTTAGGATGACTAAAATAAACTGTCATTACTTCTTCTGTGAACTCGGCTCTTTCATCATCGGTAAAGCTTTGTATAGGATTGTCTATTATTTCAAACTCTGTACCCATCATAGGCAGATTGAAATCCTCAAAAATTGTTAATCTCCTGTATATTTCTTCAGGTGTAATTCGTTGCCTGAATCTTGATTGAAAACCTATAGCTTCAACAGGAGCTCCAGCATCAACCACATCTTTAATATTATTGTAATATGTTTTAATGTTTTGGTCTGCAATTTTGTAAGGTGCAGAAACTACTTTATTCTCGTTATAAAAAAGCTTTACATTTTTATTTCTACGATATTTATCAGCTGCATTAAACCAATATACAAAAGTATTTTGCTTAGTTAAATCATTTAAATCGTGATTGTCCCTTGGTTCATTAACAACATCCCATTCAATTACATCATAAAAAGTACATGCATATGCCATGTATTCTTCCATACCTTTCATCAATTTCAAGGTATCTTTTTTAGCAATGTATTTTTTTAACGACTTTGGGAGAAATTTATCTTTCTCCCAAATCAATGCATGTCCCCTCAGTGGGATATCTTTTTTTTTAAGCCAATTAGTTATCTCGGTTGTTGTCTCTGCTGCTTTTTTTTTATGTTTAATCTTATATGCATTTTCAAAACCAGCATACTCAAAACTACTAGCAAATGTTTGTTTATAGATATCCTCCTTACTTCCGTTAAATAAGTTTGAATTAATAATGCCTCCAAATCTGAATTTGTGAGATACTTGCTCTATTTTAACATCTCCCTGAAAAGGCTTTCCATCTTTTCCAATTATGGTAAGATCTACATTCCCTTTTCTATATTTTTCAATTCTTTCTTCAGCTTCTTTTCTCCAATTTGATGCTACTACATCTCCTTCAGGAGCTCTTTCGTTATTAAAGAAATATCTGAACTTAAGTCTTAAATCTTTTAGAACAGCTTTGTATTCTTTTTTGTTTAATAGGTTAACTGTTTCAAGAGGATCTTTCTCGTAATCGTATAACTCTTCTCCTATAATATTTTTCTTGATAAGCTTTTTAGCCTTCATAGGATTTCCTTTAACCCAAGCTGTATATCTGTATCTATCAGTACGAATACTATATCCTATTATTTCTCCTGCAGGATTTCCTCTTGTCATTTCTGATGCGGCATATTCTTTTACTCTTGTTTTTTCTCCAGTCATAAGAGGTTTAAGAGATACTCCTGAAAGATTCCTTGGAGCTTCGATTCCTGCCAAATCACATAAAGTTGGGTAAACATCTACAAATTCGGTAGGAGAATCTACCTTTATTTTCTTACCAATACTAGGATCTACTATTATCATTGGCGAACGTGTAGCCTGCTCAAAATTTGAATGCTTATTCCAAAGTTTATGGTCTCCTAAGTGCCAACCGTGGTCTCCCCATAAAATAACTATGGTATTCTTATCTAAACCTTCTTTTTTTAATTCCGCAATTAATTTTCCTACCTGAGCATCAACATAGCTAGTGGCAGCGTAGTATCCATGAATAAGTTTTCTTTGTTGTTGTTCTGGTAATTCTACAACTCCATCAATTACTTTATATGTATATCCTGGAATTTGGTATGAGCCAAGCTCAGGAGAATTGTGGTATGCAACTTCTACCCCACCTTTTACTTTTTGCTGAAATAGAGCCAATGGAACTTTACTTTCGTCATACATATCCCAATATTTTGTAGGAGCTACGAAAGGTAAATGAGGTCTTTTAAATCCTACAGCCAAGAAAAATGGCTTACCAGATTTAGAAGCTTCTTTCATCAATTCAATTCCGCTATTAACAATTGCACCATCTATGTAAGCATCGTCAGGAACATCTGCTTTTTCGTAAGCTGGTTTGCAAACTTTAGCTATGTAATGATACTGTCCTTTACCATCAGTAATTCCTTTTGCTACTGCTTCTTTTCGCAATCTGCGAATTTCTTTCTTCGTTTCAGGATTTTGATAATAACTAAGCTCTGGCTTAGAATATCCTTTGTGATATTTTAACTGTCCAGGAAGTACATATTTAGTCCACGAAGCTTTGTCTTGCTTTTTATCAACAGAACGAGGGTCGTATATTTTACCAACTCCATAAGTTATATAACCATTGTTCTTGAAATGCTGAGGCAGAGTTGTAACGTTTGGTCTTTTATCTCTTATTAAAGTATGAAGATCTAAAATCTGTGTTTGATCGGGTCTTTGACCAGATAAAAAACTAGCTCTAGATGGACCACATACTGCAAATTGACAATGGTTGTTATTGAAAACTACTCCTTGGTCTGCCAATTTATCAATATTAGGACTAATTGCAAATTCATCGCCATACGCACCTAAAATTGGTTTCATATCGTCTATGGCAATAAAAAGTATGTTCTTCTTTTGTTTAGTTTGCCCTTCTATTGAAGAAGAGAAAACTACCAAGAACATGGCTAGTATTGAAAATAATTTATTCATAAGTTTTAATATTATTTCTTATTTCACATCACCTTTAAACTGATTAGCTCCATTAAAGTAATCTTTAAATTGAGCTCTCATTTTTTTAACCACATCTTTGTATTTAGGGTTATCAATTAGATTTACTGTTTCTAAAGGATCAGTTTCATAATCATAAAACTCCTCTGCAATAATATTTTTTGGATTTAGAACCTTAGCGTGTCTAGGGTCTTTTCCTACCCATGTAGTAAGACGGTATCTATCGCCTCTCATAGAATATCCAATTATTTTACCTCTTGTAATTTCTGATACAGCATAATCTTTAACTCTTGTTTTGCTTCCATCAATTAATGGTCTAAGAGTTGTACCTGAAAGATTATTCGGAGCTTTTATCCCTGCCAAATCACATAAAGTTGGATATATATCAACAAACTCAGTTGGAGAATTTACAACGATTTTCTTACCGATACTTGGATCAAAGATTATCATTGGCGAACGTGTAGCTTGTTCGAAATCGGAATGTTTGTTCCATAATTTATGATCTCCTAAATGCCAACCATGGTCTCCCCATAGAATAACAATAGTATTTTTATCTAATCCTTGTTTTTTTAGTTCAGCCATAAGCTTACCTACCTGAGCATCAACATAAGTAGTTGCAGCATAATAACCATGAATCATAGTTCGTTGTTGCTTTTCAGGAATATTTACAACTCCATCTTCAACCTTGTATGTCCATCCTGGTACTTGGTAAGAACCTAACTCTGGAGATGAATGATATGCTTTTTCATATCCTCCTTTAACTTTTTGTTGAAATGCAGCTAACGGAACTTTACTTTCGTCATACATATCCCAATACTTTGTTGGAGCATTAAATGGTAAGTGAGGACGTTTGAAACCAACTGCTAAGAAGAATGGCTTATCTTGTTTTGCAGCCTCTTTCATCAATTTAATTCCACCATTTACAATTGCACCATCAATATATGCATCATCTGGAACATCAGCATTTTCGTATGCAGGTTTGAATCTTTTCTTAATATATCCGTTAATCTTATTCTTAGCGATACCTTTCTCTATTGCTTCTTTTCTAAGTTCAGCAATTCTAGCCAAATTCTCAGGCTTTTGATAGTATCCCAATTCTGGAGCATTGTACCCTTCGTGATACTTCAATTTGTTAGGGTAAATGTATTTTGTCCACGATGGCTTGTCTAGTTTCTTATCTACCGAACGAGGATCGTAAATTTTACCAACTCCATAAGTAACATATCCACTTTGTCTGAAATGTTGAGGAAGAGTTGTAACGTTAGGACGTTTTGCTCTAATTTTAGTTTTAAGATCCAATATTTGAGTTTGGTCTGGTCTTTGTCCTGAAAGCAAACTTGCTCTAGACGGACCACACACTGCATACTGACAGTGGTTATTGTTAAAAACTACTCCTTGGTCTGCTAGTTTATCAATATTAGGAGAGATTGCAAAATCATCGCCATACGCACCTAAAATCGGTTTCATATCGTCAATTGCAATAAATAAAATATTTTTCTTCTGATTCTGTGCTTTACTTTCAGTACTAATGAAAATAAAACTCATTATTGCTAATGCTGAAATTATTCGTTTCATATATGTTGCCTTTAATTTTGATTCTTTATTTATTTTACTGTG
>CAZIYK010000045.1:0-9901 GCA_964543445.1 uncultured Flavobacteriales bacterium | reverse complement strand
ATATATGAATTAATAATTTTCATCATCGTTGACTTCCCTGCACCATTAGGACCTAGAAAACCAACAACTTCGCCTACTTGTATAGAAAAAGAAATATCGTTAATTGCAATTTGGCTTCCGTATTTCTTTGTGACGTTTTTTACTTCTATCATTGATTCTATTTTTTTCGGATAACAAATCTACAAAGTATAAAAACACCTAATTACTTTTATTCTGAAATTTATTTTCAAACTTCATAATGACACTGTAGATTTATCTTTTAGTTACTCTACCGGTATTTTTATCGTATCCGTAAGGACAATGTTTACATCCCGATTTACAACAATAACCACGCTTAAGATGATATTTTTCGGTAAAAACCCTGTATCCTTCTGGTGAATAATAGAAATCTTCGGGATCTAATTTTTTGTTAGAATTAAAATCCATAAGAATTAATTAAAAATACGTAAAGCCGAATTGTATGCCGACTCAAACATTAGAGGATTCAAATTTGTATCAACTCTCTTCTCCGTCATATACGAAAGTAATTTCTCAGTAGGTAAATTCCCTACCAATTCATCTTTTGCATAAGGACATCCACCTAAACCTTTAATTGCCGAGTCGAACCTGCGACAACCAGCATCATACGATGCCATAACTTTCTCCCTCCAAGTCTCGATACGTGAATGTAAATGAGCCCCGAATTCTACATTAGGAAATTCAGGAATTAAACTAGAAAACAAGTAACTTATAGATTCCTTATCCGAAACACCTATTGTGTCTGATAATGCAATTGTTTCGACTCCCAAATCGGCAACTTTACCCGCCAAAGCCACAACTGTATCCACATCCCACTTGTCTCCATAAGGATTGCCAAATGCCATTGACAAATAAACTACAAGTTTCTTATTGGATTTATTCACCAAACTATTAATCCTATCAACAGAAACTAACGATTCTTCAATGGATTTATGGGTATTCCTTTGTTGAAATGTATTTGACACAGAAAGAGGGAAACCAACATACGATATCTCGTCAAACGAGCAAGCATCTTGAGCTCCTCTGTAATTTGCAACTATAGACAATAACTTGCTCTGAGTATCGTCTAGCTTTAATAATTTCAACACATCAGCAGTATCTCGCATTTGCGGAATAGCCTTTGGCGATACAAAACTTCCAAAATCAATAGTATCATAACCTACCTTGAGCAAAGCATTAATATAGCGTGCCTTATTCTCAGTAGGTATAAACTCTTCTATACCCTGCATTGCATCACGTGGACATTCTATTACCTTAACTTTACTCATTTATGAAAACTATTAATAATGGAAATATTTCCTTTACGATTAAATTCACTTTTTAGAAACCTCGTAGAAAAGATCTCTTAAATATAACTCTGAAAAACCATCAATCGTACCAGAATGATCTTTATCAAACAGTATAGGATTAACTCCTTTAGACTTCAGAAAACTTATTTCATCCTCCGACAATCTACCTACTTGATCATCTTTAGTCCCATAAAAATAATCAACTTTACTTAAATCTTTATCTTTCAAAAGCTCCGTAAATCTTTTGTAACCCAATCCTGCTGCTAAAATAGATGTATTTTTATCTCCTATACTATTTCCTCCGCCCATTCCTGCTTCGTCAGCCGTAAACTTAACTATACGAGGCTTACCTTTTCTGTATTTAAATCCGACATAATTTCCTTTAGAGAATTCTTTCCAAACCTCATCAGGCATATCTAATCGTCCTACTACTATTATGTATTTGTCGGCAATTGCAGGATATGTAGCTAGTAAATCTTCTACAACAAAAGCACCGAAGGAAATTCCTAGCACAATTACATTATTGCCTCTCTCCTTGAAATAATTAACTGTTTCGGCAAGTATTTTTGTGGATTCTGCATCATATTTTTTAGCATCTTCAAAACTTATAAGATTAGTTTCAAACTCTTTTGTTCTTAATGTTTGATACTGATGAACATTCACACAAAGAATACTATCCTTCTTCCTATCAAATTTTGATTGATAAAGTAAATATGCAAATTCAAAATTATCCAAAGAAGTCATTGGACCTCCTTGTGCATTTATGAGTACCGTTTTAGCATGTGAATTACCAAAAACAACAATATTTTTTGAAATTTCCTCAGGAAAACCCATTTGCTTTTTCAATACGGTAGAAGTAGAATCAATTATACGATTTTGATTAGCAATAAAAGCATCTATCTTTTTTTGTGAAGGACCAAATATCGAAGAACAAGAGCTAATACTTATTACTAGTATTGGAAGTATTGCAATTCTGAAGTATTTTATCATAACTATTTAATCAAGAGATTTGTAGTATCACAATATTAGCAATCTTTTTAATGTTCATCAGGATAAAAACTCTCTTTTTACGAAAAAACTATCCTATGAGCCTTAATCCCTAACCTTTACTAACAATAAAGACAAGAAAGCAACAAACATCAGAGTGGAATAAACAGCAATCCATGCCATTACATTTGGAAGTACAATTCCTACTCCCATTAAAATCAATAATACTTCGGTACCTAACCAACCTCCCCAAAAGAATACGTTATACACTTTAGTATTGGGAAGTAATTTTAATTCTTGAAATTGTAATATTATAAAAGGAGTTACTATTCCGAGGAATACCCAATGCAAATACGCTATTTGCAAAAAATGATTACCTACATTGAACCAAGTCTGAAATGGTAGATTCACAATTAACTCGAAAAGATATTTAGTTTCCCAAATTGTCATCACCATCAATAAAACTACTTTAGTTCCTTTAGCCAAAACGCCTTCAGACAACGTTAAGCTTTTCATTATAGGCACCATCAACAAATAAAACCCAAATAACTGAACTGCACTATTAATGAAAAACACGAAATCAGTCCACGCAGGTAATTCTATCCAATAAAGACTATCAACATAGCTAATAAATAACGAAGAAAACATTAGATACAACCCTAGCTCAAATCTTTTACCTAATTCTAAAATTTGTTTCTTCCCTAAGAACGAAATCAATATTGATATTAATGTAAAAATAAACCATGCATTGTAATGAAAATGAAGATAGAAATTGATACCGATATTTATACTTTGCCCTTCTAGAATTATTCCATTCTTGATTAACGGTATCAAAATAGGACCTATACTCGAAATCATAAAACCTATTAACCCTAATCGTAAAGGAATTCTCAATTCACTTTCGATAGATTTTGACTTCCTAAATATCTTTACAATTCCCCAATAAGCTATTAGGGTGTGAATACTTAATAATGAAATAGGGAATTTGGTATATCCGAAAATAATAAACGAAACGAAGATAAGGTTACTAATTGCAAACTCTACCCAAAACCAAGTTCTGAAAGCACGGCTACTAGAAAACAAATCAGTAACTACGTACTTGTTTATCAACCAAATTAACGCGCTAAAAACCCATCCTAAAAATGCAAGATGCGAATGTGCTTGTCGTAAATTATACTGATTAAACTCGAAATCTATAAAAGGAGCCAAACGCAAAAGCAACCCTCCACTAGCAGCAATAACTAGCGATAATAAAATTAATTTTACTCCTGCCTTTTTCTCTATAAAACTCAATTTGTTACAAATCTTTATTATAAAACACCCCTGAATTTTTCAATCTACCCTTAGAATGTTCTATTATTAACTCTGCAACACTCAAAAGATTACGGAATTCTAAAGATACAAGAGTATATGCCTTTCCACTTATTAATTCCTCGAAAGTTTTTGAGATTTCCTTAACCTCTTTAGCCATCAACTCTATCTTTTCGTTTGATCGCTCTACTGCCATGTACGAACTCATAAGCCACTGAAGTTTTTTACGAAGTTCTATCAATGGCAAATCTAAAGAGATATTTTTCTTTACTACCGGATGCCAAAAATCATCTACATCTTCATCAAAGTCGATATTATCAAACTCTTCCAAAGTACTTTTGTACGATTGATTGGCATAAACTACAGCCTCTAACAATGAGTTTGATGCAAGCCTATTTGTACCATGTAAACCTGTTGACGAACATTCGCCACAAGCATACATCCCGTTTATTGATGATTTTCCGTTGAAATCTACTGCAATTCCTCCACATAAATAATGGGCAGCAGGTGCTACAGGAATAAAGTCTTTTCGCAGATCTAGTCCTAATTCTTTACATTTTTCAGAAATAACAGGGAAATGCTCTTCAAAACCATCATCTTGCAAATGAGTTACATCTAAAAAAACATAAGGAATAGTTGAATTTCTAATTTCATTTAGATTGGCTCTTGCTACAATATCACGAGGAGCTAAATCTTTACGCTCATCATATTTTTCCATGTAAGCCTCGCCTTTCTCGTTACGAAGAATTGCTCCGGCACCACGTACAGCTTCCGATATCAAAAAAGCTCTATCGCCAGTATCGCCAAACAAAGCTGTAGGATGAAACTGAACAAGTTCCATTCCTTCGACATTTGCACCAATACGGTAAGCCAATGCTATACCATCGCCAGTAGCAACATTAGGATTGGTAGTAGTTTTATAAACCTGACCTACACCCCCTGTGGCAATAAAGACAATTTTAGAAACAACCGTTTCTACACGCTCATCTGTTGCATTATATATGTATGCCCCAACCACTCTATCGCTCTTTTTGCTAGTAATTAGCTCTAACGCGAAATTATGGTGAAGCAATTCTATATTAGGTATTCTTTTTGCTTGTAGCAGTAACTTTTCTTGTATTTCTCTTCCAGTAAAATCCTTATGATGAAGAACTCTATTATTACTATGTCCACCTTCGAGACCTAAATCAAACTTGCCTTTTTTATCCTTATCGAAATCAACTCCCCAGTTTATCAAATCGTCAATAGACCCAAAAGCTTCTTCTACAACCATCTTAACAACTTCCTTGTTGTTTTGATGATCGCCAGCAATCATAGTATCTTCGATATGCTTAACAACCTCATCATTGGAACACGGCAATACACCTGCAATTCCTCCCTGAGCATACTGAGTGTTAGAGTTATCGAAACCTTCTTTCGACAAAACCAAAACCTTAGCATCTGGCCATTTCTGAGCAACTTTAATTGCGTAGCTTAAACCGGCAATTCCTGCACCTATTATAAGGAAATCTTTTTTTATCATTATTATTAAATGCTTTGTGCTCTAGTCTTTAGGCTGTTTAAAAAAATATATAAGGGAAGCATATTGCTAAAAGCAAAAGCCATTTTGTTTTACTTTGACATTTCTAACATTCTGTTGATAGAAGGTAGTGCCAAATCTATAGTTTCCTGATCTAAAATAATCTCTGGAGACTCATTTTTCATACAATTGTAAAGATTCTCTAGATTATTCATTTTCATATATGTACACTCACTGCAATTACAGATATAATCATCCTTTACAGGTACTGGTATAAGAATTTTATCTGGAGCTACTTTTTTCATTTCGTGTAAAATACCCATTTCAGTAGCAACAATAAATTCTTTTGCATCAGCTGTTTTTACATACTCGATAAGCTTTGCAGTAGAACCAATAAAATCAGCAACATTCAACACAGGTGCCTCAGACTCAGGATGAGCAATTAACTCAGCTCCCGGATGCTCTTTCATCAAATCAGTGATTTTTTCTAGAGAGAAAGCTTCGTGAACCATACACGAACCATCCCAAAGAATCATATTTCTACCTGTTTTTTTATTGATGTATGCACCTAGATTTCTATCTGGAGCAAATATTATCTTCTCATCTTCTGGCAATTGATTAATCAACTTCTCGGCATTTGAAGATGTTACAACCAAATCGGTAACTGTTTTTACAGCAGCCGATGCATTCACATACGAAATTACTGTATGGTCAGGATGTTTTTCTACAAAAGGTTTAAATTCTTCGATAGGACAAGATTCTGCCAACGAACAACCCGCTTCCATATCAGGAAGAACAACTTTTTTTGTAGGATTAAGAATTTTTGCAGTTTCTGCCATGAAATGCACTCCACAAAAAACTATCATATCAGCATCAACATTCGCAGCTATTTGAGCTAACTGCAAACTATCGCCAACATAATCTCCCAATTCTTGTATCTCAGGAATTTGGTAGTAATGTGCAAGTATTACAGCATTTTTCTCTTCTTTTAATCTCTTTATCTCAGCAACGTAATCAATCTGACCATTAGCTGAATCTGTATTTGATATCCCCATCTTAATCTATCTATTTTTCGAAAATCGAAATTTTCGGCAAATTTAGTATTTCTTTTAATATGTTGAACTGATTATTTATAGAACTGACTATAAACCAATTAAACACGCTGATATTTACATAAACTTTATTAATAAACTGATGCTTTCACACCTTCTTTCTGTAATCGTATTGAAATCTCTTCTAGCTTTTCACGAGAAATTTTCTCGAGGTTTTCAGTTGGCGTATCACGTTCTAAAGAATATATCATTACATCGCTAGGATTTATGCTTTTCACTAATTCTATCCAAGCTGACACTTCTTCTTCGGTAGTATTATCAAATTTATCACCTTTGTATTCTCCCCTAACAAACAAAGTTTGGATGACAACCTTACCTGCCAACTTGCTATAATGATCTGCTAGATATTTTAATGTTCTTTTGGTTTTAGGCCTATCAATAAGATGATAAGTTTTATCGGTACCTGCATCTAATTTCAAAACTGGCAAATCTACTTTGTGCAAAGCCTCGCGAATTCCATCTTTATTTATTAGCAATCCGTTTGACAAAACTGAAACATTGGCATCAGGGTAATATTTATCTCTAAGCTCAAGTGTTAAATCTATGACTCTCGGAAAATCAGGGTAAACAGTAGGCTCGCCATTTCCTGCGAAAGTAAAAGAATCTACATTTACATTTTTTGATTTCAGATCTATCAAATAGTCTTCAAACTCTTTAGCAATCTCATCGTAAGTAGGTAATTCTACTTTTTTGTCGGGAGTAAGAGTCCAACCACATTCGCAGTAAACACAATCTAGGTTACAAAGTTTATAATCATTTGGAAGTAAATTAATCCCCAATGAATCACCAAAACGACGACTTTTTATCGGTCCGAAAATTGTTTTATCAAATAAAAATGTACCCATTATTTCTGCTTTTTTAGGATGTCAAATGTAGCTTATTTATAATTAATTTAATTTATCTATTTTCACTTCGTACATCTTATCCCAATGCTTACCTGTGATTAAGAAATTTCCATTATCTAGTTTGGCAATACCATTAAGTACACCATGATTTTTGTGCTTCGCAGAAATATCAGAAAAGTCTAAGCTAGCTAAAACCGCACCTGTTTTTGCATCTATAACAATAATTATGTCTTGCATAAAAACGTTGGCATAAATTACTCCATCAACATACTCTAACTCGTTTACGTAAACAACTTTACCTTTATTACTATAAACTTGTAGGATTTTCGAGATAGAATAATCTTTAGGATTTAGATAATAAATATTGTTAGTACCATCAGACATTATCAAATTACGACCATCGTTTGTCAAACCCCATCCTTCAAAATCAATAGGCGATTTTTTAACATCTATCAGCTCTAAACTTTCAGGATTAAACCTAAATATTTTATGCTCACGGTACGAAAGTCCATAAAGAGTGTCATTAAGAATAGTAATTCCTTCAGCAAAAATATCATCAGTGTAGTGATACTGCTTTCTATCTTCTTGTTTTGTCTTAGGATACTTTATTAGTTTAGATTTTTTATACTCTCCTCCCGATTCAAATATTTCATTCTTGTATTCCTCTAAGCCTTCGGTATAAATATCTTTACCGTGATTGTAACTTTTAATTACGCTGAAACCAATTTTTGCAGGCTCACTTTTAGGATAAACTATTATCTTCCTTCTTATATTCTTAGTTTTTCCATCTTCCTTAAATGAAAATTCTAAGTTATTTATACCTATTACATAAAGGTTACTATCTATTTCCTTTTTGTTTTCTGAATTTAATGACTTCCCATTAACTTTTATCGCGAAATCTATATTCTTAGAAATCTTAAGTGTATCTCCAAAATTATATTCTGTTGATGTATTAACTTCTGAAAAAGGCACTTCGGTTCTTTCGCAAGACTGAAAAACTATTGAACTAACTAATACTATTGATGAAAGTATTTTTGCAATCATTTAAAACTGTATTTTAATTATTCTTTTTAGCAGATAATACAAACCCACTCTAATAATATCGGCAAAACTCCTTAATCTTTTAATCTCTTGCAAACTAAATCAATAAAAAAGACCGATAAAACAATATGCTTATCGGTCTTTCAAAAATTTATTTAATTTTTCTATTCATCAGCATCATCGCCATTGATAGCTTTCTTAATTTTTATTTCAAGTTCTTCTAACAACTCAGGATTATCTAAAACTATGTTTTTAACAGCATCTCTACCTTGTCCTAATTTAGTATCACCGTAGCTAAACCACGATCCACTTTTCTTGATAATTCCGTGCTCAACTCCTTGATCGATAATTTCTCCAACTTTCGAAATTCCTTCGCCATACATAATATCAAATTCAGCAGTACGGAAAGGTGGAGCAACTTTGTTCTTCACTATCTTAACCTTAGTTCGGTTACCTATAACAGCATCAGCATTCTTTATTTGTGTAGAACGACGAATATCGATACGAACAGATGCGTAGAATTTCAATGCATTACCTCCTGTTGTTGTTTCAGGATTTCCAAACATAACTCCAATCTTCTCACGCAATTGGTTAATGAAGATAACAGTACATTTTGTTTTACTAACCGAAGCAGTCATTTTACGTAAAGCTTGCGACATCAAACGAGCGTGAAGTCCCATACGAGAATCTCCCATTTCTCCTTCGATCTCAGCTTTTGGCGTAAGTGCTGCAACAGAATCGACAACTAACAAATCAATAGCTCCCGAACGTATAAGATTGTCTGCTATTTCTAATGCTTGCTCTCCATTATCTGGTTGAGATATAATCAAATTCTCTACATCAATCCCTAATTTCTCTGCGTAATATCTATCGAAAGCGTGCTCAGCATCAATAAATGCAGCAATACCTCCTTGTTTTTGTACCTCAGCAATTGCATGCAAAGTTAAAGTTGTTTTACCCGATGATTCTGGTCCGTAAATCTCAACTACTCTTCCTCTTGGATATCCTCCCACACCTAATGCTATATCAACACCAAGTGAACCTGTAGGTATAACCTCTACTTCCTCAACGGCACTATCTCCCAATCTCATTACAGCTCCCTTTCCATAGGTTTTATCCATTTTGTCAAGGGTCATCTGTAGCGCTTTTAACTTCGCTTCTTTATCTGAACTCATTATATCTAAATCTAATTGTTTGGTTTTCAATTCCTTTATTTTTTATTTTCTGTCGGATAAAAATAGAAATTTACTTCGGTTATCCTACAAGCTTTTTGTTAAAATCTGAGCTGCGTGTTCTTTAGTTTTTACCTTAGTAATAACATCCTCTAAAACTCCATTTTCGTCAATCACAAATGTTGTTCTATAAATTCCTTCGTACTCACGACCTGCTAATTTCTTAGGCCCCCACACTCCGTATGCATTAATTATTTCTTTGTTTTCGTCTGCAATAAGTTTGTATGGCAACTCATTTTTTGTACTGAAATTAAATTGTCTTTTCTGCGAATCGGCACTAACACCAATCACTTCGTATCCTTTTGATTTAAATTCCTCGTAATGATCTCGCAAATCTTTAGCTTCGGCAGTACAACCAGGTGTACTTGCTTTTGGATAGAAGAACAAAACTAGCTTCTTACCTTTGTAATCAGAATATTTTACTTCTTCTCCGTTTTGATCTATTCCTTTAAAATCTGGTGCTTTATCGCCTATTTTTAGATGTGTCATAATTCTATATTATTAATGAATCGTTAATTTGTTTAACCGAGTAAAAATAATGGTTTCT
>CAZIYK010000044.1:0-9941 GCA_964543445.1 uncultured Flavobacteriales bacterium | reverse complement strand
ACCAAATATTTAATATTGCTATTAAACTCATCTTCTTCAATAAGATACTCTAAATTTAAATGCATCCTATAATTCCAATATTGATGTGGATTGCTAGGGTCATTAATACGTTCTGCATTATGATTTGGTAGTTTCAAATCATCATCTAAAGCAAATAGATCTTGCAACGGAATTATAGCCCACATTGCAGGACTATAAATATGCTGATTCATTATCTCAGTAATAACCCATGAATCTGCGTAGAACGGCGCAACTCCCGAATTTCCTAATATATGATTATAAAAACGTTGTGACCTACCGTAATCTTCTTCCCACCACGACCTTAACGTTGAAGTATCGTGAGTAGATGTTGTAACAACCGACATATACGGTGCATCTGCTGGATGGAAAAATTCTTTACTTGGATCTTTAGGCATACGTTGTACCTCTAAACTTAAAATCCCTAAATCGTGCATAACTTCGTTTACAACCCTAGGCACCATTCCTAAATCTTCGCCACAAACAAGCATATTTGTAGCGTATTTCATCGTTGGAAGAATGTCTAATGCATTTGATTTCCAAAGAGATTCTTGTCTATTATAGAAATAGTCGTTGTAAAAATAATCTACTATATTTCTACTATGCTCGTCTAGCTCTTTATACGAAAAAGTTTCGTGCATTCTAATGCGTGGGTGATATTCCTTGCCACTTTCGCCATCAACTTCTATGAACAAAATATCAGAAATAATGTTAAACAACCCTTTTCTAATCTTTTCTATTTCTGATTTTTTAATCTTAACTAAATTAGAATCATTATTGAAAAATCCTTCAACTTTACGCTGAGTAGAAAACTCATCCTTCAAATTAAATACACCCAAATCTTTTTCAATCAAGAATGTGTTTTTAACATAATCAGTATTTTCTCCAAATAGATTAATTAAGGTATGCTCCCTTATGTATGGTTTTGAATATCTAGCAGTTGTAAACTTCAATCCTCTATCTAAAAATTCGTTCAGTTTCAAAGGTATTGCCGGATTGAAATATCCTAATATTCCTTCTGCTGCATGCGATGGTATCTGCCAAATTCTGAAAAATCCTAGAATATGATCAAGACGAATGGCATCAAAATACATTGATAATTTTTCCAACCTCATTACCCACCAAGAATAACCATCTTTGGCCATCTCTTTCCAATTATAAGTAGGCGAACCCCAATTCTGACCTGTTACAGAAAAATCGTCTGGCGGTGCACCTGCCTGCATATCCATATTGAAAAGCTGTGGTGTTGTCCATGCATCTACACTATTTCTGAAAATACCAATAGGTATATCTCCTTTCAGCACTACTCCATTTTCATGAGCATAATTCTTAACATCCAACATCTGCTTATGCAAATGATATTGTATGAAATAGTAAACTTCTACATCCGCAAAATGTATTGCTTTCTCTAAAGTAATTTCCTCTAAAATACTTTTAGTGAATTTTGAATATTTCCCCCATTTAGAAAAATCAGAAGTGTTATTTATATCTCTCAAAAAGCTAAATGCAGCGTAAGGTTTTAGCCAATCGGCATTTTCCTTAACAAACTCTTGATACTCAACATCATTTCTCAATGAATCTCTATTCTCTGTAAAATACTGTTTTACATATCTAAATTTTGCATTCAATACTTTTTCGTAATCAACAGTAGCTTCGCCATTTAATTCTTCCTGTAGCTGACTAAAAACACCCTGAGTAAATGAAGAAGAAAGTTTTCCAATCTTATCTAAATTTAAATAAATTGGATGTAGAGCAAATACTGATATTGCCGCATAAGGATTAGAATCCATCCAACCGCGAGCAGCTATAGTATCGTTAATTGGTAAAACTTGTATTAATTTCAGATTAGCTTTAACTGCCCAATCAACCATCAATTTCAAATCTTGAAACTCCCCTACTCCAAAAGAAGATTTGCTTCGCAACGAAAATACAGGAATTGCCACGCCAGCACCTTTCCACTTAACAAATTCTCTTATAAAGTTTTCGTCATTTACAATTACCTTATTATTACCATCAGGAGAAATAAAAAGTCTCCTATTAGCTCCAGATTCAAACTCAATTAGTCGTTTTGTTTGTTTATCATAAAAACCATACTTATACTCAAGATGAGAGTTCATTTCAGATAAATCTAACTGCACGCTATAAACATCGTATGAAATCTTTTCTAAAGGTATAGCTCTTGATTTATCCCAATTTCCAAACTCATCGGTACTACCAACAATACAAATATCATAACCTTCGGTATCTATAGGTACACGAATACTGAAAACATGAGTTGTTGTCTGTTTTAATTCATAATCGGTATTTATAGAAATATCCTTTTTGAAAAAAACATCTTTAAATGGCGTAGTATAAAATAAATTCTGAGGATTGTCCTCTGCTTTCCACTGATCGTGAACTATCAATTCATCACTCCAATTCGGATTTAATTCTAGAACTCTGTCTTCACCCCATTCGCTAATTATTCTTCCTTTTTCGTCCTTTACAAAATAGCTATAACTAAGTTTAGTATTTTCGGAAACACTTACATCTAATGACAATTCCCATTGCTCTCCATTATAATAAGATATTTCTACAGCCTTATCTTTATCTCCTTTTCCTAATTCCTTAATGTTTCCGGTTACAAATAATCTTTGCCCCCAAATTGTATGATAATTTATCTTAAATATTAGTTTCATTATATAATATGTTCACTATCAAAATAGTATATTGATTTTACGTTTTTGCAAGCCATAAAAATACACTTTTTACCATAACTACATAAAAAAACACTGTAATTCTGATAATTATTTACTGCTGAAAATATCATAAACAAGTGAAATTTCAGGGCAAAGTTTTTTCATATTTTTAGGTAATCTAAATAATAATTGGTTATTTAGCGCTTTGCAATAAACTACTAAAAATGAACGAAAGTAATCAAGAAACAGTTAAGCAGGTATTTACCAAATTCCTTGAAAACAAAGGACATAGAAAAACTCCAGAACGCTTTGCTATTCTTCAAGAAATATATGATAATGAAGGTCATTTCGACATAGAATCATTGTATATCAAAATGAAAAATAAAAACTATAGAGTTAGTAGAGCTACACTTTACAACACTATTGATTTATTACTTGATTGTAGTTTAGTAAGAAAGCATCAATTCGGACATAATCAATCATTTTACGAAAAATCGTATTTCGACAAACAACACGACCACTTAATTATTACCGACACAGGAGAGGTAATAGAATTTTGTGATCCTCGAATTGAAGCGATAAAAAAAGGAATCGAAGAAGCTTTTGGAGTAAAAATCCATAGTCATTCTTTGTACTTTTACGGAGAAAAAAATAAAGATTAATTACACTTTTACAATAAATAAAATGGCGGTTGACTTATTGCTAGGCCTTCAATGGGGCGACGAAGGAAAAGGAAAAATAGTTGATGTTTTAACATCAAACTACGATGTTATTGCACGTTTTCAAGGTGGACCAAATGCAGGACACACACTTGAATTCAATGGCATAAAACACGTTTTACACACTATACCTTCTGGTATTTTTCACGAAAACTCTGAAAATATCATTGGTAATGGAGTGGTTATTGATCCTATCATTTTTCAAAAGGAGATTGATGAACTTTCTGGTTTTAACATAGATTTTTCTAAAAAACTATTTATTTCTAGAAAAGCTCACTTAATTCTTCCAACACACAGATTGCTTGATGCTGCATCAGAAGCATCTAAAGGAAAAGCTAAGATTGGATCTACACTTAAAGGTATTGGACCAACATATATGGACAAAACTGGTAGAAACGGACTTAGAGTTGGAGATATCGAGTTAGTCGACTTTATGGATAGATACAACATGCTTAAGAATAAACACCTTAACATGTTGGAAAACTTCAATGTTGATTTACAATTTGATATTGATGAACTTGAGAAAGAATTCTTCGCAGCTATTGAATCTATCAAAAAACTAAAGTTTATTGATAGCGAAAAGTATTTTAGCGATGTTAAAAAACAATCAAAAACAGTACTTGCCGAAGGTGCACAAGGTACTTTGTTAGATGTTGATTTCGGAACATATCCATTTGTAACATCTTCTACTACCACTGCAGCAGGAGCATGTACAGGATTGGGAGTTGCTCCAGGTGAAATTGGCGATGTGATTGGAATTTTCAAAGCTTACGTTACAAGAGTTGGAAGCGGACCTTTCCCTACTGAACTTTTTGATGAAGATGGTGCTAGATTGGCTAAAGCGGGTAACGAATTTGGTTCTACTACTGGTAGAGCTCGTAGATGTGGTTGGTTAGATTTAGTTGCATTAAAGTACGCTTGCGAAATTAATGGAGTTACTAAACTTTACATGATGAAAGCAGATGTACTAACTGGATTCGACACTATAAAAGTTTGTACTCATTACAACTACAGAGGAGAAAAAATAGACTTCTTCCCTTACAACATCGAAGAGAAAAACGTTCAACCTATTTATACTGAAGTTCCAGGTTGGAAAGAGGATTTAACAGAAGTTAAATCAGCATCTGAATTCCCTGAAAACCTTAAAAACTATATTTCTTACATAGAAAAAGAAACAGGAATAAAAATAGAAGTTGTTTCAGTTGGACCAGACAGAACACAAACAATTACTATGTAATAGTAGTAAAATACACATATTTTGAGGGAGCTTTTATGCTCCCTTTTTTTATAGTCAATAATTACGATTAAAATCTTAAATTTGCAATAGGTAGAGCATCTACCAATATTAGAATCAACTAAAGAAATTCATATTTTGAAATATATATTTTTATTCATTAGTCTTATTATCTCTACCACATCGGCTATTGCTCAGAAAAAAACTCAGAAGATAAAATACCGCCATGCTGATGTTCACAAATTTGATTCTAAAATAGATGCAGAAGCTCAAATGATGGTTGGACATGTTGAGTTCGAACACAATGGAGCTGTACTTTCGTGCGATAGCGCTGTTTTTTATCAAGGTAAAAACTTAATGCGTGCCTATGGAAATGTAGTGATGAATCAAGCTGATACTTTGCACATGTATTCAAATTTTCTTGAATACGATGGAAACTCAAAAAAAGCATTAGCCTACGGAGCCGTAAAATTGGTTGATTCTAAAATGACTCTAACTACTGATACTATATATTTTGATAATAATAAACAAATAGCGTATTACCCTGCATTCGGAAAAGTTGAGGATGAGGAAAATGTACTAACATCAATTATAGGTACCTACTACACTAAGGAAAAGAAGCTTGTTTTTACTAGTGATGTTACGGTTACTAATGATAAATACATAATGAAATCGGACAATTTAATATACTATACCGATCCTAAAACAGTATATTTTTATGGTCCTTCTACAATTACCAGCAAAACAAATTTCATTTATTGCGAAAACGGATTTTACGACACAAAAAACGACATCTCTTATTTCAAGAAAAATGCACTTCTGAAATATGGAAATCAAACTCTAGAGGGTGATTCTATCTATTACAACAGAAATACAGGATTTGGCTCAGCATCAAAAAATATTATAGTCAACGACACTACCAAAAACATTATAATAAAAGGCGAATACGCTGAATACTTCGAAAAAAACGATTCTACTTTTGTTACCGATAGGGCTTTGGCAATAAATGTAATGAAACAGGATTCCGTTTTTATTCATGGCGACACTTTGATGATGACTTTGATACCTCATTCTGAAGAAAAAATAATGAGAATTTTTCACAATGTGAGAATATTTAAATCAGACATGCAAGGCAAATGTGATTCATTGACTTACAACGAACACAAAGGAGAAATGAAGATGATTCACGATCCGATATTGTGGTCTGGCAAAAATCAATTAACATCTGATACAATAATAGTTACAACAAACCCAATAACAGAAAAATTAGACTCGTTAAAACTTATAAAAAATGGTTTTATTATATCTAACGACACTCTAAATAATTTCAATCAGATTAAAGGAAAGGATATCTATGGTAAATTCAGAAATAATGAATTATACCTAGTAAGTGTTATTGGAAATAGCGAAACACTATACTTTGCTCGTAATGAAGAAAAAGAACTTATTGGTATCAACAAAGCTATAAGTAGCTCTATGCTGATAAAATTAGTTGGCAACGAGATAAACGAAATTTCTTTTATACAAGAACCAGAAGCAGAACTATCACCAGAAGAAAAAATACCTGAAAACGCACGTAAACTAAAAGGTTTTGTTTGGAGATCTGACGAGCGATTTACAAAAAAAGAAGACATTTTCGATAAAACTCCTACGGAAAACAAAGAAGACAAAAAGGAGAAAAAAGAGGAGCTAAAAAATGCAATCGACCTCAAAAACAACTAATTATCAATACTTTGCCAAATCATAAACTATTCATAATTAATGATAAATTTATGTTAAAGTAACCATTCAATAACCTTCTCTTCAGAATATCAATTATCTTTGATTTCAGGAATTTAGATTCCTCATTTACATTCAAATATTTATTTAATCAATTTTCAATAATAATGAAAAGAATTTTGCTATTTGCATTTCTTGTTTCGATTTCTTTTTCGATGCAAGCGCAACACATTAAATATGAAGAGTACAACCTAGACAATGGTTTACACGTAATTCTTCATAAAGATAATTCTGCTCCAGTGGTTGCAGTATCAGTATCATACCACGTAGGTTCAAAAAACGAAGATTCTACACGTACTGGATTTGCTCACTTCTTTGAGCACCTATTATTCGAAGGTTCTGAAAACATTGCAAGAGGAACATATCCTAAATACGTAGAGAAAAACGGAGGAACTTACAATGCTAATACTAACATTGATAGAACATACTATTTCGAAGTTTTCCCTTCAAACAAATTAGAATTAGGTCTTTGGTTAGAATCAGAAAGAATGATGCATGCCAAGATTGACACAATAGGTGTTAATACTCAACGTGAAGTTGTAAAAGAAGAAAAGAGAATGAACGTTGATAACGTTGCTTACAGATCTTTTGTAACTGAAACTGCTAAGCGTATGTTCAAAAAACACCCTTACCGTTGGAGTACTATCGGTTCTATGGAGCACTTAAACAAAGCTCAATTAGGTGAGTTCATGAATTTCTATCATACTTTCTACGTGCCTAACAATGCTGTATTAACTATTGCTGGAGATATAGATATTGCACAAACAAAAAAATGGGTAGAAGATTACTTTGGTCCAATCAAAAAAGGAACTAGACCTATATACCGACCTAATATTGTAGAGCCTGAAATGAAATCAGAGATAGTTGATACTATTTATGATTCTCATGCACAGATTCCTGCTGTATTTATTACTTACCGTACACCAAAACAAACTGACAAAGACGCTTACGTTATTAGATTTATAAACGATGTTCTTTCAGCTGGTACAAGTTCTAGAATACACAAACAAATTGTTGAAAAAGATCAATTAGCTCTAGATTCTGGAAGTATGATTATGGATGGTGAGGACTATGGAAGATTGACTTTCTACGGTTTCTTAGCTAACGGAAAAAGCATGGATGCATTGCTAAACGCTATAGATCAACAAATAGATAAGATGAAAACATCTCTTATATCTGGTAAAGAATACGAAAAAGAGATGAATCAACTTGAATTAGGTTTTGTTTACAAAAACAGAACAATGAAAGGTGTAGCTGAGTCTCTATCTGATTACTACTTGTTCTTCCACAATACTGATTATATCAATACTGAAATTGATAAATACAGAAGTATTACTAAACAAGACATTCAGCGTGTAGCTAAAAAATATTTGAATAAAAACAATAGAGTTGTATTATTCTATTACCCTAAAAAATAAGAAAATTCAAGATGAAAAAAATATTTTCGATAGTATTTATACTACTAATGTCATTGGGTATAAATGCACAAATAGATAGAAGCCATGCACCAAAATCAGGTGACGCACCAGAGATAAAACTTCCAAAAGCAAAAATTTGGAAAGAGAAAAGTGGATTAACAGTTATTGTTGTTGAAAATCACAAATTACCAACAGTAAGTTTCAACCTTAGATTTGATTACGGTCCTATATTAGAAGGCAATGTAGCTGGACAAGCAGGTATTTTCGGTAGCTTAATGGGAGCTGGAACTACAAATAGAACAAAAGAAAAATTATACGAAAGTGTAGAATCAATGGGAGGTGTACTAAGCACTTCTAGCAAAGGTATTTCTATGTCAACTCTTAAAAAGAATTACACAGAAGCTTTTGATATTTTTGCTGATGTTCTACTTCACCCAAGTTTCCCTAAAGCAGAGTTTGACAAAAACATAAAACAAACACTTACTGCTTTAGAATCTAGCAAAAAAGATAGTAAAGCTATCGCTAGAAGAGTTCAAAACGTACTTTTATACGGTTCTAATCACCCTTACGGTGAAATAGCAACACCTGAAACAATCAAGAACATTACTTTAGAAAGCACTAAGAAACTTTACAGTACTTATTTCAAGCCAAATGTTGCTTACCTTGTTGTAAATGGAGACATTACTAAAAGAGAAGTAAAAAAATTAGTTAAGAAATATCTTAAAGATTGGAAACCAGGAGATGTACCAACTCACAAATATGAGACTCCTAAAAACCCTGCAAAAACTGAAATAGATTTTGTAAACGTAGATGCTGCTACTCAATCTATTATTTCTATAGTTAACTTAGAAAACCTAAAACCTAGCAACCCTGATTTCTTTGCTGCAAAAGCTGGAGATGCTATCCTTGGTGGTGGTGGTACTGCTAGATTATTCATGAATCTTCGTGAGGACAAAGGTTATACTTATGGAGCATACAGTAGTCTTGGTTCTGATAGAATCATTGGTAAATTCTATGCTGGAGCAAGCGTTAGAAACGAAGTTACTGATAGTGCTGTTGTTCAATTTATATACGAAATAAACAAAATCAGAAACGAAGAAGTTACTAATGAAGAGCTAGAAATGCAGAAAAACTCTGTATTTGGAGACTTTGCTAGATCATTAGAATCTCCTTCAACAATTGCTAGATTATATCTAAATCAGATAATCGAAAACCTTCCTAACGATTATTATGCAAACTATCTTATAGGAGTTAATAAGGTTAAGCCTAGCGATGTTAAACCAGCTATGCAAAAATATGTTTTACCTGATAATGCTAGAATAATCATTGTTGGTAAAGCTGCAGACGTTGTTCCTAATTTGAAAAGACTTGGTTACAAAATCAATTACTTCGATAATTACGGTCGCCCTACAAAAGCTCCTTCATTGGCAAAAGCAGTACCTGCAGGAATAACTGTAAAATCTGTTATTGATGACTATGCAAACGCAATTGGTGGTACAAAAGCACTAAAGAAAGTTAAAACTGTAGATCAAGATTTCTCTATGCAAATGGGACCTTACTTAATTGATGGAAACATCAAAAGAATGGCTCCATATTACCAGAAAATGGAAATGAAAATGCAAGGTCAATTAGTTATGAAGAATGTATTTGATGGTAAAAAAGGATATACTTTAGCTCAAGGTCAAAGAATTCCTTACGATGATAATCAAATAAAAGCTTCTTTAGGTTCTAACATTTTATTCCCTGCATTAGATTTCAATGACGATAAATACGAAGCTAAACTAGTGAGTATTGTTCCTCTTAATGGTAGCGAAGCATACAAAATGAAAGTAAATATTGGACACAGTGCTTCTTACTTCTATTTCGATGTTAACTCTAAACTATTAGTTCAACAAGAAAACGTAAAAGAAGTTAATGGTCAGAAAATAACTGAAACAACTGCTTTTAAAAATTACAAAGAAGTAGATGGAATTAAATTCCCTATGACTATTCAAGCTAAAACTGGTCCTCAGATGATGGAAATGAATGTTAAATCTATAAAGATTAACAAAGGAGTTAAAGCTTCAGATTTCAAATAATAGGAGACTAATTTTCT
>CAZIYK010000043.1:4463-10040 GCA_964543445.1 uncultured Flavobacteriales bacterium | reverse complement strand
TTCAAGTATTAATTTATTTTAAATAAGGTTCTTTTTTTATAACTTTATTATATAATCTAATAATCATACTACTATGAGATATTTCTACTCCTTAATTTTAACATTATTCTTTATTTCCTCTTTTGCACAAGTGCAAGAAGAATTAGGAGCCAATAATTTAGTTAATCCTAATGAGGATTATGTAATCCCCAGTTTCTTAAAATCGGTACAGCCGTATGGTACTTTCGAATATGCTTTGGCAGGTGGTCAGCATGATATGAATATAGTAGAAATTGTACCTCGTATTGGATTGAAAGGGAAATGGTATTTTGATAATAATCATGATTATTACTTTTTTACAACAGCTGAAGTAGGTTTGCATCTTTCTAAAAGAAATGATCATATTTCTATTTCAAGTGACCCAGGAGGAAGTTACGCAACTACTGAATCTGCCTTATATGCAAGACTTGGATATATTGGAATAAGTACTCCGTACGGTAATATTTCTATGGGAAAACAATGGGGTGTACATTATAATTTAGGAGGATATATTGATAATATGTATATGTTTGGAGCTGATGCCATAGGTGTTTACAACGCTGGTACAGATGGAGGACCATCTGGAACGGGTAGGGCAGACCAAGTATTGAAATATGAGATAACAATAAATAAATTTTGGTTTGGATTACAAGGTCAATACAGAAACTCTAGTAATAATAGTGTTTACTTTGCCGACTCTTTTGGAGCAGCTGCTATGTATGATTTTGGAGGTGTAAAATTAGGTGCTTCGTATAATAAAGTATTTGACGGTGTAGAAAATCCAAAACATGGAGAAGCAAGTATTGATGATGAATTTGTTTCTGCTTTAATAGATTTTTCAAATGAGAATTTTCATTTCGGAATTTTAGCCAATGCTTTTACAAATCACGAAAGAAATGATACTCTTGCTTTCTTTAATGGATGGGGAATAGAATACAATTTGAAGTATAATTTCGGAAAAAAGAAAGAATGGAGTTTTGTAAATAATAGTTCTATTTTAATGCCTTTCTCTGATCAGGATATGCAATATTATTCTAACAGATATTCGTTTGAGTTGGCAAGAAGATTTTCTAAAAACACAGTATTGTTTGCAGGTTTCAGAATAGACAATAGTAGAATGTCAGATGGGTCTAAAAGCAATCAACATCACTATGCAATAGGATTCTATTATAATTTCAATTATCCTGTCCCGTAGATTTTTCTGTAACAAAAAAGAACCGCTTAAAGTTAAACTTTAAGCGGTTCTTTTTTGTATGATTTTCTATTTCTAGATAGAAGCAGAAGAAGTAGGCATTTTTCTATCTACTTTTTTTACAAGTCCTGAAAGAACTTTACCTGGTCCAACTTCAATAAATTCTGTAGCACCATCTGCTATCATTTGTACTACCGACTGAGTCCATTTTACAGGAGAAGTTAATTGAGAAATAAGATTCTTTTTTATCTCTTCTGGTTCTGTTACAGCAGTTGTTGTTACATTCTGATAAATAGGACAAATTGGTTTACTGAAAGTAGTATTTTCAATAGCTTTTGCTAATTCTTCTTTAGCTGGCTCCATCAATGGAGAGTGAAAAGCACCACCAACAGGAAGAACTAAAGCACGTTTTGCTCCTTTTTCTTTCGCTAATTCGCAAGCTGAATTTACAGCATCAATACTTCCCGAAATAACAAGTTGTCCAGGACAATTGTAATTTGCAGCAACTACAACTCCTTCAGTTTCGTTACAAACTGCTTCTACATCCTCATCAGACAATCCAAGAACTGCAGCCATAGTAGATGGCTCTTTTTCGCAAGCTTCTTGCATAGCTAATGCACGTTTCGATACTAATCTTAATCCATCTTCAAAAGTTAGTGTTTCATTGGCTACAAGTGCAGAAATTTCACCTAGTGAATGTCCTGCTACCATTTCTGGTTTAAAACTTTCGCCTAAAACTTTTGATAAAATTACCGAATGAAGAAAAATAGCAGGCTGAGTAACCTTAGTCTGTTTCAACTCTTCGATTGTTCCATCAAACATAATATCTGTTATTCTAAATCCTAGAATATCGTTTGCTTTTTCAAATAATTCCTTTCCTAATTCAGAATTATCATAAAGGTCTTTTCCCATTCCCACAAATTGAGCTCCTTGTCCAGGAAATACATATGCCTTCATATTTTTATATTTTATTGTTTTCGATGCAAGTTTACGACTAATCAATAAATAATAAAAGTCTTTATTTTTCCTAATCCATATCCGCAATTAAAGGACAGTAGAGTCTTTTATGCTGATATTTTTATTATATTTACGATTGATTAAAAAAATTGTATTAACAATAGTATGTGAAGATTTCACACAACCTTAAACCTAAAAATGTTATAAACATGAAAAATTTATTTAAAGTACTTTTAATTTCATTGCCTATTATTTTATTGTCTAGTTGTGGAGGAGATGATTCTGCAAAAAAAGAGGTAAAAGATCCTATAAAAAAAGTAGAGAAGAAAGCTGAAGCTGTAGCTCAAACTACTAAGGCTACTTCTGGTCCTAATTATGGTATTGGTCCTATTGCTAAAGGAGATGTTACTTTAGGAAAAGACATAGACAAAGAAATGGCTGATAAAGGAAAAGATGTTTATGCAAAAATGTGTACTGCATGTCATAAACCAACAGAAAAGTTTATTGGGCCTGCACCTAAAGGAGTTTTAGATCGTCGTACTCCAGAGTGGGTTATGAATATGATTCTTAATCCAAACCAAATGGTTAAAGAAGATCCTGATGCAAAGGCTTTGATAAAAGAATTTAATGGAGTTCCTATGACAGATCAGAATGTAACTAAGGAACAAGCTCGTCAAATATTAGAATATTTCAGAACTTTATAGAAATTCAAAATAGTAAGATTTAAAAACAGCTTTTATTTATGAAAGCTGTTTTTTTATGGAATAAATAATCTAGTTGTTAAATATCAGGTGTTTAGATATATGGAATTTCAACAATTACCTGAAAAACAGACAACTATAACTGTTTGCTAAATTTTAAATATATTGTATAAGTTTTCTTTATGAAAAGATAATCAAAGAGTATAAAATTTTGTAGATTCACGTTCCGATTAAAAGCATATTTGCATTGTTAAAAGGAACAAAATATATAATTAATAAAAATAAAAACATAATAACATGGGTGTATTAGTAGGTAAAAAAGCTCCACAATTCAAGGCAGCAGCAGTTCTTAATGGAAATGAAATAGTTGAAGATTTTTCATTAGATCAGTATTTAGGTAAAAAGCACGTTGTATTATTCTTTTATCCAAAAGACTTTACATTTGTTTGTCCATCTGAATTACACGCTTTCCAAGCAGCATCAGCTGAATTTGAAAGTAGAAATGTAGCTGTAGTTGCTGTATCAACTGACACAGAGCAATCTCACTGGGGATGGTTGCAAGTTGATAAAAACGACGGTGGTATTAAAGGAGTAAAATATCCTATTGTAGCAGATACAAACAAAACTATCTCTAAAAACTTTGATGTACTTACTGGAGATTATTTCTACAACGATAACGACGAGCTTGAAGCAACAGGAGAATTAGTTGCTTACCGTGGATTATTCTTAATTGACAAAGAAGGTATTGTACGTCACCAATTAGTTAACGATTTACCACTAGGAAGAAATGTTGATGAAGCTATCCGTATGGTTGATGCTTTACAATTCTTCGAAGAAAATGGTGAGGTTTGTCCTGCAAACTGGAGTAAAGGTAAAGAAGGAATGGTTGCAACTCACGAAGGTGTAGCTAAATTCTTAGCTTCTCACTAGAATTAACATTAGTAAAAAAATAAAGGCGCAGATGCTCTGCGCCTCAATTAATAAAACAACGCAATGGATTGCGTAATAAATATCATATTAAAATGGCAAAAATAACATTACAAGGAGGAGAAATAAACACATGTGGAACTCTTCCTGCAGTAGGATCAAAAGCAGCAGATTTCAATTTAGTAGCAGCAGATTTATCAGAAAAAACTTTAGCTGACTACAAAGGAAAGAAAGTTGTTATGAACATATTTCCTAGTTTAGATACTGGTACTTGTGCAGCATCTGTACGTCACTTCAACAAAGCTGCAGGTGATTTAGAAAACACAGTTGTACTTTGTATTTCTAAAGATTTACCTTTTGCACAAGCTCGTTTTTGTGGAGCTGAAGGATTAGACAATGTAATTACTCTTTCTGATTTCCGTTCTAACTTCGGTGAGACTTACGGTGTACAAATTATTGACGGACCTTTAGCAGGTCTTCTTTCAAGAGCTATTGTTATTCTTGATGAAGAAGGAAATGTAACTTACACTCAACAAGTTCCTGAAATTGTTGACGAGCCTAATTACGACGAAGCTTTAGCTGCTCTATAATATTAGGATTATTCTATAAAAATTAAGCTCTGCGATTATTCACAGAGCTTTTTTTATTTCAATTTTTATAGGAAATAGGTAGATGATCTATTTTATCTTCCACACAATATTCACAGTAGTACTTTGTTTTATATCTGCAGGGTTGAAATTCTCAACCATCACAGGCGATACATCATCCATTACCATTTTTTTAGATAACAACAATCTATTTAATCCTCCTCCAAAATGAACAGGAGCGGTATTGTAATTAATAGATAGTATCTCTACTAACTCAACACCTGATGCTTTTGCCATAAGTTTAGCTTTGTTATTAGCGTCTTTTATAGCACTAGTTATCATTAAATCTTTTGATTTCTGAGCATCTTTAATTCCAAAACTAAGATTTAATTCTACATCATTTAAGCTCTTTATAAGCGCCTCAAAAACTTTATTTACTGATTTTGTATCAGCATCAACTTGTAAGTTAATTGAATGAGAAACTTTAAACCCTAAAAACGTTCTTTCGCCAGTTTTATAGTTGTGTTTGTACTCTTTGTTGATATTGTAATTAGATGAATAAATCTCGTCTTTATGTATTCCTACTTTTCGCAAAGCCTTAGTTAAAGAATTTACTTTGGTATTTAATTCATCTACAGCCTTTTTGAAATCAGTATTAGTTGCAGATAAGTTGAAACTAATGTTTGCTACATCAGGCTTAACTTTTACTTCACCATAACCTTGCACCGAGAGAGTTCGTGGTACTTCAGTTTGTGCAAAGCCACTTATAGTAAACATTGCAAGTATTGAAACTAAAAATATCTTAATCTTACTCATAATAATTATTTATTTAAATTAATAATCTATCTCTTTAACTGCCAAACTATTTGACTATTTTGAGTTTAATTTTCCTACTCACATATTGAGGGTAGATATAATTAAAAACAATTTGGCAACTATACTCTCCTTCAGGAATTTTATCAGAAACTGAAAAACTCATTTTCTCTGAATATTTAGATTTTGCTTTCAATGTTTTCAGAGTGTAAGTCAAATTAGAAAAATACATCTTTTCTTCCTTATTTTCGAACATCAATTTTATTGAAATCGGATATTTACCTTCATCGAAGGTTATATCATAATCGTATGGATTTTCAAAAATAATATTAACAGTATGTTTACCCGGTTTTAACTCAGAAGGCAAACCTTCAATTTCTCC
>CAZIYK010000043.1:0-4363 GCA_964543445.1 uncultured Flavobacteriales bacterium | reverse complement strand
TAATTTTTGGAAGTGAGTAGAAAATACAAATACTAACCTCACTACTAATAATAGAGCTATACTTACAATAGAAATTATTTTTACTGACTTTGTGAATTTATTGTTGTTAACAATAACGTCGTGTAAAACTACAACTAACGGAATAGATGCTGCTACAACCCAATGTGCCTCAATTCTGGCTCTAAATGAATAGAAAAAGAAAAACAGAATTATACCCCAAAATATTCTGAAATAGATTTTATTCTGTTTTGAAATTAAGTCTTTAAACTTGAAAGTAATTATCGTCATTAATACAAACAAGCCAGGATTTAAAATTCCTATTGTATTTCCAATATATTCAAGAGGATGATTTATTACAAAACCTCCTGATGTTCGTTGGAATAGGTGATATTGAAACGAAATGAAATCATGAGAATATTGCCAATACAAATGTGGAGAAATTAATAATAAAGCTACAAATCCAGCAAAGTATGTAGTCCACTGTTTTAGTAGTTTAGGCTGAATTAAAACACTCACTAAGATTATAAGTCCTCCATGATATTTTGAATAGATGAGCATGGCAGCAGCGGCAGCCCAAAGTAAAGCGTTCTGTACACTTTGCTTATCTATTAAATTTCTAAAAGCTAATAGGTATAATGAAAATGAAAATAGGAGGGGAACATCAGGAGTAGTAATAAAACCGTACATCTCCATACCTGGTATTGAAACCAATAAAGCAAAAAATATCAAAAAAGAATTTTGCTTATTCCTGCTATCTTTTGATGTTAATTTCCAACTAAAATAAATTGTTAAACCACTCAACAATACTGTTACAAACCTCACTCCTAAAGTTGTATCTCCAAATAGTAAAGTACCTAATTTCACAAACAAGGCAACTGCTGGTGGATGATCAAAATATCCCCAATCCAAACTCTTACTCCAAATCCAATAATAAGCTTCGTCATCGTGAATAGGTGTAAAAATTGCTTGAAGAAAATTTATTAGCACATAGGTAATAATCAGAATATTGAAAATACCTTCTTTACTACTCAACTTTTTTATCTTGTCAATCATCTATAGAATCTATTATTTTGAGATATTTCTACTTTTAATCTTCATCTTTTTACCAAGAGTAATTAAAATCACCCCCAATATTGTTGTTGCACCACCAATTAACTGAATTGTAGTAGGGAATTTCCCAAATACAAAATATGCCCCAATTAATACAAATACACCTTTAGATGTACCAACCAACGAAACTCTACTAACCTCTAAGTTTTTAATTGCAGCATACGAAGCTAGTACAGCCAAAAACGGACCTAAAATTGATCCGAAAGCTATATTCACAAGTGCAGTTTGAGGTATGTTAATACTATCACCCGAAATTAATAAATATATAACAGATGCTATCATCAATAAAACAGATCGCGAAGTAGCGTATATTATTGAAGGAACTTTTACAGGATTCTTTCTGATGTAAATCATTGACATTGCTCC
Organism: uncultured Flavobacteriales bacterium; assembly: GCA_964543445.1. Classification (GTDB taxonomy): domain Bacteria; phylum Bacteroidota; class Bacteroidia; order Flavobacteriales; family JADGDT01; genus JADGDT01. The sequence goes on along the minus strand of CAZIYK010000043.1, from coordinate 2,887 downwards.
AATCATCATAGAGGCTAGTATGAAAATAATTCCTCCGTCATACAACATCTGAAAAGATAAATTTGGTCTATATCCAAGAATTATTCCTCCGATTAACGTAATAACTAAGCCTACTATCTCAATTCCTTTAAAGCTTTCCTTTAAGATTAAGAAGCCTAGAGTAATTACAAAAATAGGTTTCATATTTCCTAAGAAAGAAACTATTGCAGGGTTATCTATTGTTTTAATAGTTAGGAAAAACAGCGATGTAGAAATTATATCTATTAACCCTATAATCAATAAAGTTTTAAATCCCTTTTTGTCTAAAGTCAATAAAGATTTGTAATCCTTTCTTATGAATACAGCAGTACCCAAAGAGATTACTGCAATACCAAACCAATAAAATCCGAATTGTGGAAGCGATACTTCTTGCAATGCGGCCTTACTGAAAATATAAACATTAGACATTGCCAATGCCGACAGTATAGCAAATAAATAACCTTTATTTCTATTTGTCTTTAATTGTTCGCCCATAGCGATTACTGATATTAATCTCTATATTGTTTTTTCTCTTTTCTAGTACCTCCATAAAGTTCGTATTTCACGAATCTAGTTTCCAATTTACCATTGAAAAGTTTTATTTTTCTAGAAGTTTTCAGTCCAACATGTTTTAATCCTTGCAAATCGGATGTTATAAGCCATGCTTCAGTATCCTGATAATGCTGTTTTAGAGTGTCTCCAATATTTCTATATAATTCAGCAATATCTACGTCCATACGTTCTCCATACGGAGGATTAAACATTACTAATGTTGGACCTTCAGGACGTTCGGTATCAAAGAAATTGGCTTTCTTTATATCTATCACATCATCAAATAAAGCATTCTTTGTATTTTGTCTTGCTTTTACCACAGTTGGATAATGTATATCGTAACCAATAATTTTGTGATAGAAATTCTTTTCTTTATCGAGAGATTTCTCAGTAATCAATTCAAATAAATCAGCATCATAATCCTTCCAACCTTCAAAACCGAACTCTTTACGATGAATATTTGCAGGTATATTGTGAGCTATCATGGCTGCTTCAATTAAAATTGTACCCGATCCACACATTGGATCTACGAAATTAGAATTACCTGTCCATCCCGAAAGATATATCATTCCCGCTGCTAATACTTCACTAATTGGAGCAGCATTAATTTCGGTTTTATAACCTCTACGGTGTAGCGAATCTCCCGAACTATCAAGCGATACGGTACATGTAGCATTGCTGATATGAATATTAATTTTCACATCAGGATGCTTAACATCCACATTAGGTCGTTTTCCTTCCTGTTTTCTAAATCTATCTACAATTGCATCTTTTACTCGTAATGCAGCATATTGTGAGTGAGTAAAGAAATCAGAATTTACAGTTGCATCAATGGCAAAACTACCATCTACATCAATTATTTCTTCCCAGCGTATTCCGAAAATAGCTTTGTAAAGTTGCTCATCGTTTTTTACTGTGAAAGTTTTTATTGGCTTAAGAATGCGCAACGCAGTACGTAACCATAAATTTGCTTTGTACATAAAACCCTTATCGCCTTCGAAAGAAACTCCTCTGTTAAAGGTTTTCACGTTTCTAGCTCCTAGAAGCATTAATTCTTTTTCTAATACTTCTTCTAAGCCAAAAAGCGTTTTGGCTACCATCTTAAAATTCTCTTGTCCCATTATGTTTATTTTAGCGACCTACCATGTTTCAGTCACTGATTATTATTCTTTTTTTTGGCGTTACCCAAGGGTCGGGCTTTCACCTAAATCCCCGATGAAAAATCGGGGGATACCAGCCCTGCCTTGCCGTTAGGCAGGTATATCCCTAACGCGTGAATTACTCTTAAAAACCCTAATTGTAAGATACAAATCATCCTTCTATTGAGAGATGTAAACATTGTGTCTTTAATAAGGTTATGTTTAATTAAAAATAACCTCTGTTGCTCCGCCGGCATACTTGGCATAATCGCCATCGTAAAACTGAACTGGATATCTTCGCAACAACGAATACAACTCTGCTCTCAACACGCCATCACCATGACCGTGAATAAAAACTATTCCTTTTTTATCTCCCGAACGCATTATTTTTTCTAAAAGATACTTTGCTCTATTCAACTGATAATCCAAAATATCTCCAGCACTCATGTGCTTATAACTTCTTAAAATTCGTTCGATATGTAAATCTATTTCTATAAGATAATCATCTTTGCGAGACTCTCTTTTTACGGATGCTCGTCGCTTATCCATAGATTTTTCTTTCATTATCCTATCAAAAGTTCTATCATCTATGTACGAAGACATTTCGTCTTCGAATCCACCTCTTTTTATAATTTCATTTGCAGAACAATCGATATCAAAACCATCTTCAGTTTCAATAATTATTTTATCTCCCGAAACAGATTTAACAACACCATCAATAGCATCGTCAATGAAAGTAATTTTATCTCCTTTACTAAAACTCATATCTAAAATAAATTATTCGTCGTCGTCCATTCCAGACCAATTCTTTTTGTTCTTTTCCGGATTATCTATTACCCAATTTTTAGTAGCAAAATACATTGCAACCATAAAAACAAACAAAGCTATTAGTTTGCTAGTAAGATCATCTGATTTTATAAATATTTGTAGATAAACAACATATCCTCCAGAAAGTATTGCTACTAAAAACAATAAAAAACTGTGGATTCTAAAGCCTTTTTCTTTTTTCATTTCTCAAAAAATTAGAACCACAAATTTACTTATAAATGTTGGTAATACTAGTGTTTCTGTAAAGTTTAAAATTGCAGATAAACTATAGGATTCTTATGAAGAGAAAACACCATTTTTAAACTTATCAACAATATCTCCTATTTCTTAATTCTTCTTTTATATTTGCA
>CAZIYK010000042.1:0-10315 GCA_964543445.1 uncultured Flavobacteriales bacterium | reverse complement strand
AATAAAAAATGCCTAAGTCAAATTTTTGATTTAGGCATTTTTTGAATGATATGATTTGTATTAATTTCCTAAGTTGAACCTCATGTTAAATCCAAATCTTGTATTAGATGTTGGGAATGCTGTTGATAGAGCATATTTTGTAAGGTTCTGATCGTAGTAAAGTTTCAGAGTCAAACGTTTACTAAGTGCGTAGTCGGCACTAGCTTTGATGGTTGCCATGTTTTGTCCACCTGTAACTTGAGTATTGTCTTCGTTAAGGTTTCTGATGAAAGTTCTATTTTTTCTGTAGGCAAAATCCATCTTTAGATTTAAGTCACTTTTGATTGTTTTTCTTCGTCCTTTACTACGGATACTGAATTTTAAATCTTGTATTCTGTAACCAAATCCAACTATATATTCGTTACCAAGTATTTCGGTAATCATATTGTTGTTCATACTTAGGTTAACAGTTCTATCCTTTTTAATTTCAGATTTAAAACTCATGTTGTTGTTTAAATCCATATCAACTCTAATTAGTGGCGAGAATGCTTCAATTAGGTTGATATTATTGTAGATATATTCATCCAAAAAGTTTCCACTTTTGTCTATTATAGATTTAGTTGGAGAATACTCTAAATTACTTGTAAATGAATTAATAGAGTATGCTGATCTATAACCATGTGCAATAGTAAAGTTCTTGAAATTAGATTTAAACCAACCTATTCTCATTAATCCATTATATGTAATATTCCAGTTAGGAATAGGAGTTTTACGTGTAGCATCCATACTTACATTCTCAGGGTCTTGTCCAGAGTATGCAGCTAAGAATGATGGAATAAGTACCTGTTGACTGTTTGGTCCATATCCTTTAGCAAAACCTGTTTTAGGGTCGATAGGAATTGGATTGTTACCGTAATAATCTCTAGCCAATCTGTTCGAAACAATTTGTCTGTTGTTTTTAAGACTATTAAAAGTTGTAGAATGCTTTTCGTCGCTCTTACTAAAACTTGTAAATAGTGTAAAGTAAGTTATGTTAAAGTTTCCATTCTGAAATGGGTTCTGAGAGTAGAAACCATCTACAGGAACATCAGTATCAACATATCTGAAAAATTCTGAATGAGATAAAGCATAATTTCTATCAGCAGTAAGATCAATTCTTAATTCAGGAAGAGGCTCTAAAGTAGCTTTAAAGCTAATTTTCTCTACATGAGTTTCCGTATAAGGAGTATTAAGTCTTGTATCTGTTGTAAGCCAACCGTTAAGTACAGCCGTCTGTCTGATGTCTGCTTGATCTCCGAACATAAATCCTAGAGTAGGGGCCATGCCTCCGTTGAAACTTTGTTGCCCAAAGAAACCTACTTCTGGTAAATAACCTGGTAAGAATGTACCGTTGTTTTCGGAATACGAAAGGGTAACATCGCTAATCATAGTTATTATTCCTATAGGTACATCCCACGCAGAAGAACTAGTTTCTTTTGTGCTTTGTTTAGCTCCTGGTTTACGAGATTTTCTGTTTTTAGATTTAGATCCATTATTTAAGCCTAATTGGCTATATAATTTCCTGAAATTAAGTTTTCCATTAAGCTGAATAGTGTTAGAGTTTTGTAGGTTGTTACCTAAGTTCATGTTTTCTGATCTAGTAACTAACGAACCTGCAGCCCAATCAAAATCTGCTGAGTATTTTACATTAACATCAACCCATTTTAATGCAGGAATATCTTTTAATGGTAGTCTGTATCCAATGTTGAAACGTTGGTGGAAGTGTGTAGGTCTACCAAAAGCCATTACGTTATTCCAAATACTATCTCTTTTTTCTCCTGTATCGATTGCTCCAAATGGCTCATCAACAATATTATTAGCCCTTGTACTCAAGTCGATCTTAAGATTCTTAGTCAAGTCGAATGTAAATGAATATGCGTAATTCATCATGAAATTCTTCTTGTAAAGAGGCTCTATTCTAAGGTCAGGACTTTCTATGTTTCTATACTTTTCGGTATTATATCTTCTTGTAAGATCTGTTTGGAAAGATAATTTAGAAGGTAGCAAGTACACGTTTGTATTCTCAATAAGATCGAACCAATCAGATTTCTTCAAAAACTTAACATTTTTGAAAGGTTGGTAATTCTTAGGTCGAGAATTGAAATTGTACTGAATTCCTCCTTTGTAAGTATTATCTATAAAGTATTCTGTGTTTACATCAGAATGTTCTGTTTTGCTTTGTGAGTAGCTCAACGAAATATTCTCGATATCGTAAACACGAGGTTTCTTTTTGCCTCTTCTTTCCTTTCTTACATTAGTAAAACTTAAACTTGTACGTTTAGTATGATCTCTAGCTATTTTTAATCTTTCTTGTTTTACTGCTTCATCAGCAATACTTTCTAATGATTTTTCTAGAGTGATATCAGGATTAATAGGGTCAAATTCAGGATCTTTAAAAGTTTCTGATTTTGTATAGTACATAGGTATATTCAATCCCCATCTGTTAGGAGCAAATTTACCAAGGTTTACATTCGTAGCTAAGTCGTATCTTTTTACATCTTCGTTTGCTCTTTCAGATACACTTTTATCTAACGAACCAAATCCTATTGTACTCATAGAACCAGAGAATGAAATATCTCCAAGGTCTGCCAAATTAGCATTTACAGTTGCAGCTGCTGCCCAACCACCTCTTTCGTCAAATCCAGTAAGTCTTAATTCGTTGATCCATACTTCGGCATCTCTTGTGCCAACATTATTTTCGTCGCTTTCTATTCCTATAACTACACTTCTAATATTAGACATGTTAGGATTACCTTTTATACCGACTGTATTTTTCCCATCAGGTCTTAAATATAGAGTTGTTCTATCGTGATTGCTGTTGTTTCTCTCTAGTTTAATATTCTCCCATTTAGTGAAATCTAAATGTAATTCGTTTTCTGATGGCCAAATATCACTATCTATACTTGCTCCCCAAGGTGTAACTTTTAGAGGGATAGTGTATTGGTAATAGTTGTCTGCAAAGTCAGAACCCATTCTGATGACCAACTTAAGTTCTCCATCCTGAACACTTCCAGAACTTCCACGACTCTCTAGGTGAGTGAACATTCTAAGTGTTTTATATCGTCTTAAATCTATTGCTATATTTTTAAACGCAGCTCTAGATTCTCCAGACGCTAAAGAGTCAACTATAAACGATAATGATTGCTCGTTTTGTTGTTGTACTTGAGTTTGGTTAAATAGTTTCTCACGTTCTATCCCTGGAGGTGTAACGTAGCGAATAGGTGTTCTATTAGAGTTTTCTTCAAGGTTAACTGCTGTAACTTCAAATTTTGTTCCTGTCATTCCGAAGTCTGTATCTTCGTCTTTGTCGAACATTTTGTTGTATCTACGCCATTCTCCTCTAATAAATTCTAGTTTAGCCATACGCAATACAGTAGGACGCTCAAAATTAGTCATAAACATTCTTATGAATCTAATTGAACGGAAATCTGATATTCCTCCAATAGTCTTTTCTGGTTGAGATAAAGGAATTTTGAATTGATACCAAGTTACATCTTTACGTTTACCATTTGCTAGGAGTACATTTCTTACTTTTTTATCAACAAGGTAGTTTTTACCAACTTCCATTCCTGGGTGTAAGTGTAATTTGTACTGAAAGTAAGACTCTGTACGGCTCAAACTCTGATCTTTATTCAAGTCCTCTACGTCTGGCAAAGTTGTAGATGCAGTAGGGTAGGACTCTGGAGATTTTGATGCAGGTCTAGAGTTTCCTTCTACACCATTGTAATTTTTGTAACGATCTAATATGCTTACTTTGTTGTTGTCGTAATCTGTACCTCTAAAATGATGGAAATCGTCAGCAGCAGGGTCGTTATTTATTTTACCAATTGCTTCTGCATCTGTAACAATTCCTTTTATGTTATTAATGTAATCTTTGTAGAAGGTAGCCTCGTCAGTACTGTTAAGACCGTTGAATCCAACGTCTTGAGTTACAACTGCGTCATCATTGTTGTCGAAAGAGTAAATCATCGACTGGTTTCTTGGAACACGACCCCATTCAGTTTCAATTATGTCGTTGATATTTCCATCAGCAGGGATACCATTTTCAAAACTTTTTCGTCCATCCTTAAGTATGTCTTCCGATACAGAACCAAGGTTGAAGTACAAGTCACCTCCATTGTTGTTAGGATCTTCATCAAAAGGATCCATCATCCAAATTTGAATGTATTCTATGTTAGATTCCTCGAAGTTACTAGTATTAATCGCCCTAGTTATACCTCCCCATCTTTCTTCAGGTTTTGTAAGTGTACCATCAGCATTTACTTTAGTATCAAAGTTGTACATTCCTCTTTCAGCAGGATAGTATGCTAAATCTAATGTTGGTATAATGGAAGGGGTACCGATAGGTATTTCCAATTCAGGGAAAACCTCGTTAATATAAACTCTTCTTACACTATTTAGTGAAAGTTGATCCTTGTCGTTTTGTATGTGCTGTGGCGTTATTGTTGAATTTCCATAAAATAATGGGTCAATAGTGTACCAAGCTAGTTTTGCTCTATTAATTCCGTTTTCAATTCCTTCTTTAGACGCTTCAGGAAATAGAGATGGATCGTTAGGAGTTGATGCAAGTTGCCATTGCGTAGCACTTTTAATATCCATTTGTATCTGAGCAGATTCAAAATCATCGATATATGATGTTGATCCTCCCGTAACATCTATACCACTCGGCGATCCAGGCATTAAGTATGCAAATTCTCCGGTAATACTTATGTTAGATTTTACTTTAGAATCAGCAAACGAAATCATACTTGCAAAGTCACTTAAGTAAGGAGCCTCATCGGTATATGTAGCGCTTAATCCGAAAATAGTATTGTTTACAGGTTCTACACCGTACGAAACTTTCTGTGTTAATGGTTTTTCTCTAAGATTTAAGATGTTGGCATCCATCACAAACTTATCGTTAAACTTGTGTTCGATGTTTAATCCCATAAATCTACGTGTCTGCAAACTAAATGCAGAGTTGTTTTCTAGAGAAACCTGCACAGGAGCTCCAGATGAAGTAAGATTTTCATTTATAATTTTTACTCTTCCTAATTGGTAATCTACGGTATAGTCAACACCTTCAATAAGCGTTCTTCCTCCTGATGTAACTTTCACGGAACCACGAGGTACATTAATTGCTCCCAATGGAATTCCTCCGCCACCTTCTGATTTGTATTTACCTTTAAGTAAGAATTTATTTTTTCTTGTTTGTTGTTGTGCTACAAATTTTGTTGAATCGTAAAGCTCTTGGAATACATATTTGTCTACTGACGCAGGGTCTGATGCAAGTTTTTTTCTAAGGTATTCACCAAAAGGTTGAGCAGCTGGAAAGATGATTTTTCCATTTTTACTGTCGATAGTTATTCCGTTAAGGAAATCGAAGTATCCATCTGGTTGTGGGTCACCATTTTTGTTTAATCGGTCTAAGTTGAATACTTTCAGTAATATTTCATCTTTTACTGGCGAATCACTTAAGTAATTAAGAGGAACACCTGTTTTGTCGTTTGCATACAAAATATCTAATCTGAAATCTTCTGGCGAAACTTGGTAAGCTCCCATAGCATAGATGTTCTTCATCATCAAATCCCAAATAGGAAGCTTAACATTGGTGATAGTAGATTTCAAAAGTTTTACTACGATATTTTGTGGAGCTTCTACACCATCGTTAGAGAATTCTCCAACTTGATATGTTTTTCCGTTATAAGTATATTGGAATGCGATACCTAAAACTTCATCAGCATTTAGCGACTGATTCAGCGATATATAACCTAATCTAGGGTCGAATGTATATTCGTTTGGCAAAAGTTTTCTTGCATTTTCTAAAACTACATAGTCCGATGATTCGTGAAAACCTATTGAACTCATAGCAGATGATACTTGAGAAATATCTCTTACTCCAGCTGGTAAGTTATTAGGGTCTGTTTTAGAATCTGTGTCGTTGTTTGGAGGAGTTGAAGCTAATCCAGGTGTATATGAATGCCATGGATTGCTTTCACCCAAGTCCATCAAACCTACAATGTTTCTTACGTTTTCAGTTTCAGTTTTACGGTTAGTTATCCAAACTTCTATTCTAGTAATATTTACTCTACTATCTATATAAGGGAAGTTTTTTACAGCATCATCGTACTTTTCGAAAAAGTATTGAGAAAAGAAATAATGCTTATTAGCTTCGTAATTGTCTATGTAAAACTCAAAGTCGTTTACCGTAGAGCCTCCTTCAGAAGTAATAGTTTTTGTTTGTGATTTCTGTTCAGAGAATACACCCGTAATTGTTGTTTTTCCAAACTGAAGTTTTGTTTTTACCCCGAACAAACTCTGTGCACCTTGAATAAGTGATGATTTTACAGGTAAACTAACATTTCCTAACTCAATCTTTTTAACGATGTCATCTTCATTTCCAGTGAAATCCAATTTCATTTGATTTTGGAAATTAAAGGTTGCTTGAGTATCGTAATTTGTCTGTAAACGAAGTTTTTTACCTACTTTACCAATCACACTTAATTGAATACGCTGATCGAAATTGAAGTTTAGATTAGATCTATTTTCCTCAGGAATTTGAGGGTTATCAATTTTCTGATACAACATTCCTAAATCTATGCTTGCATAACCTTGAGGAATTATTTCGATAGTATTTCCTCCAAATATTGTTTCAAAAAACTTAGAGTCTATTGTAAATTGTGGCAGAAGATTATCAGAACTACTACCATTTTGATTCTTTTTAGGGTCTAAAGCGTCAGATTTCTCTTTAAAATATTCCCTCATAGACTTATTCAATATGTAGTCAGAGTACTCTTTTCTACTCATTAAATAAGGATTGGAAATATTGTAATTACCAATTTTATTGGTGAATATATATGAATTAGTTTTTGTGTTGTATTCTACCTTTTCTTTTGCACTCTTAGGATTGTTGAGGTAAAGTCCTCCTGTTTTATGATTTGTAAAAGGATAAATCAATGTATCGCTCGCAATAGAATCGGCTTGAGCTTTTGTTGGAACAGTTTGAGCACTTAAGTTATTTAGACCAACAAAAAACATTACCACAACAAATAGCTGTGAAATGTACTTAGTAGTATATTTTGTTATTAGGTTCAAAGATGTTTGGGTTTGTAGGTTGTTAGTTTTAATTTAAAGTACTTTTAATGCACTTTTTATAAGTTCTTCAACAGTTAGTCCTGGTTCGTTTTTTAAGAATTTATCTATTACTTTAATTGATTGTTTTCTCGCAAATCCTAAGACCTCTAAAGCTGATAACGCTTCATCTTTGCTACTATTGTGTACAGGCAAAGAAATATCTGAAATATTTACGCTTTTACCAATTTTGTCTTTTAGATCTAAGATGATTCTTTGAGCGGTTTTTGCTCCAATACCTTTAACAGCTTTAAGTTGATCTACATTATCTGTAAGGATAGCTTCTTGTGCTTGACTTGGCGATAGTGTTGATAGTATAACTCGGGCTGTATTTACACCAACTCCATTCACAGAAATAAGCATTCTGAAAATTTCTCTTTCTTCCTTGTCATAAAAACCATAGAGTAGATTTGCGTCTTCGCGAACCACAAAGTGAGTATATAGCTTAAGATTTTCTTCGTCGGGAATCTTAGAAAAAGTATTTAGCGATATGTTTATATGGTATCCAACACCATTGCAATCAATTATTGCATTGGTCGGAGTTTTTTCTACTAATTTGCCTTGTATGTGTTCAATCATAGTTAAGGAAAATAGGGGGTTAGTTTAGGGGCTAAATGTAATTTTTTTAGTTTAAAAAAACGATTTAAATGTTATTAAATATTGGCTTTTGTTAATCCTTTACAAATATTCTTAACAATAGAAGGACCTTCGTAGATGAAACCAGTATATATTTGTACTAAGCTTGCACCTGCATTTAGCTTTTCTATTGCATCTTCAGCAGTGTGTATTCCACCAACTCCAATTATAGGGAACTCTCCTTTCGATTTTTTTGATAAGTATTTTATTACTTCAGTAGATCGTTTTCTCAATGGAACACCACTCAATCCTCCAGCACCTATTTCTTCTATTCTTTGCTTTGTAGCAGTTAAACCTTCGCGAGATATAGTTGTGTTTGTAGCTATAAGACCTGCTATTTTTGTTTCGTTGACTATATCTACAATATCGTCTAGTTGCTCATTAGTTAAATCTGGAGCAATTTTTAATAAAATAGGTTTTGGCTTGTCTTTTTTATCGTTTAGTTTTTGTAGAGTTGATAACAGGTTAGTAAGTGGCTCTTTATCTTGAAGTTCTCTAAGATTAGGCGTATTAGGAGAACTTACATTTACCACAAAGTAGTCAACAACGTCAAAAAGTGTCTCGAAATTGAATACGTAGTCATCTACAGCTTTATCGTTAGGTGTTACCTTGTTTTTACCGATATTTCCGCCTATTACAACTCCTGATTTTCTTTTTTCTAAAAGTTTCTTTGCATTCAAAACTCCTTTGTTGTTAAATCCCATTCTGTTTATTAATCCTTCGTCAGGGATTAATCGGAATGCACGAGGAGCTGGATTACCAGGTTGTCCTTTTGGAGTAACGGTTCCTATTTCTATAAATCCAAAACCAAAATTTGCTAATTCATCAAAAAGTTCAGCATCCTTATCCAATCCGGCAGCAAGACCAACGGGGTTTTTGAATTTTATTCCGAAAACTGTTCTTTCTAGTGATTTGTCCTCGTAGTTGAAAAACAAACGAAATATAGCTGGTACTCCTGGAATCTTAGAGAATAATTTTATAGAACCAAATACGAAATTATGAACATCCTCAGCATAGAACTTGAAGAGAATTGGTCGAATTATACTTTTGTACATATTGTCAATTTTTGTAGCAAAAATAAGCTTTCAAATCAATTATTATAAATTTAATAGTATTAATTATTCAATTAGTCTATTATTTCATAAATTTAAAGAGTAAGTGAAATTATAAATAGATTTCAGATGCTTAAATATCTTCTTCTTATTTGTTCTATATCAATTGTTTCTGTTGGTGAAGTCTTTTCTCAATCACATATTTCATCGATTAACAAAAATGACATCGTGATAAGTGAAATAATGTTCGATCCTTCGCCTAGAGTTAATCTTCCCGATGCAGAGTATGTAGAGATTTATAATAATTCAGATAAAGATATAACGTTAAATAATTGGAGGTTGATTGTAGGGAAAAAGGAATATGTAATACCTACAAATAAGTTGAATGCGGATGAATATCTATTACTTACCAAGGATATCTCGTTATTTCCAGATGTAAATTCTGTTAAAGTACCTATCTCTTCATTGTCAAATAGAGGAACGACTCTTAAAATAGTTTCTAATTCTGGAATTGTTATTAATCAGATATCTTATTCTTCTAGCATGTTTAGCGATGATGCTAAGAAAGATGGTGGTTGGAGTCTTGAGCTTATTAATCCTGATAATGTTTGTGCAGGAAATAAAAATTGGGATGGTGCAATAAGTATAAATGGAGGTACTCCCGGATTAGAGAATTCGATACTTGATAGGACGTTTTCTCCTGAAATAAAAAATGAAATGATTCAGGTCGATGCTACTGATGATGTGAGAAGTATTAATGTTTCCTTTGAAGGGTTACTTGATGAATCGTCAATTGCGTTAGAAACGGATTATTCAGATGGTTATAATCTTAATTATGTTGAAAATCCATCTGGAACTTCTACAATAATTATCAATCTAAATTCAGATATAGGTTCAAGGTATTATTATTTCCTTTTTGATGGATTGATTGGCTGCGATGGTGGACGAATAGAGGTCGATACAATTTGGATTTCTAGTTTTGGAAAGATAAATAAGGATGACATTATAGTAAATGAGGTTATGTTTAATCCTAAAGAGCAAAGTAGTGAGTTTGTAGAGTTGTACAATAATTCGAATAAATTTCTGAGTTTGAGAAATGTGTACTTGTCTAATTTTGTTACAGAAGATGGCGAAAGCATTAAAGATGGAGAGAAGAGAATAACCGAGGATAATATCATCTTTCCTCCTAAAGATTATTTTGTTATTACCAAAAATGCTGAGTCGATTAGGCGTTTTTACACAAGCGCTAGTAGAAGTCACTTTATAGAAATTTCATCTTTACCAAAACTCAATAATTCAGAAGGTAACGTTGCTGTGTTAGATCCTGCTTTTAATTTTGTGGATAAGATGGTTTATTCGTCGGATATGCATGTTGGTTTGATAAGTGATGAAAAGCAAAAGGGGATTTCTTTAGAGAGGATTAAAGCTAATAACTTCTCTTTAGATTTTAATAATTGGACGTCTGCAGCTCAGAGTAGTGGAGGAGCTACCCCTGGATT
>CAZIYK010000041.1:0-10402 GCA_964543445.1 uncultured Flavobacteriales bacterium | reverse complement strand
TTAGATGCAATCTCAGGAAAAACCAAAAGAACTAGATTTAAGAAGAAGTAAACTTTAAGATATTTTCATAAAAAGGTAAGGATGAAGCTAGGAATTAGTTTCATCCTTATTTTTTTTAGACTTTAGCATGAGCTATGATTTTTCAACTTTCAGACAATAAGCTATCAGCTAAAATATTACCCCATACTTAATTTTCATTCTTCAAAAACTACAATATAGCTTTCAATCGAAATAATTAGAATCGATTACTAAAAATCAAAACCTAAAATTTGTCATGATTTTGATGTGGTTTTTATTCTATTTTCGTCGCCAACTAAATTAATTAACAATAGAAATCATAACTTATGAAGAAACCAATACTAGTTATTGCAGCACTGATAACATCGCTGATATCTTGTAATGTTGACGACAACAAAAAAACAGAAAAGATGGCAACAAATCCTTTTGACGGGGTTTACGAAACTCCTTTTCAAACACCTCCTTTTAGCAAAATAACTATCGATAGCTACATGCCTGCATTTCTTGAAGGTATGAAAGAGCAGAAAGAGGAAATAGATGCAATTATTAAAAACACAGAAACACCAACTTTCGATAATACAATTGCGGCACTAGATTACAGTGGAGCAAAATTAAATAAAGTTTCTAGTGTATTCTACAATCTTACATCTGCTGAGACTAACGATGAGATGAATAAATTGGCTGCAGAGCTATCTCCATTATTATCAAAACACAATGATGATATTTCGTTAAACGAAAAGCTTTTTGAAAAAGTAAAATATGTTTACGATAATAAAGAGAGTATGAATCTTAATTCAGATCAACTTCGTCTTTTAGAGAAAAAGTACAAAGGCTTTGTAAGAAGTGGAGTAAATCTTCATGGCGAGGCTAAAGATAGAATGAGAGAAATCAATAAAGAGCTATCTAAACTTTCGTTGAAATTTGGAGAAAATATTCTTGCTGAAACAAACAAGTTTAAATTATTTATTTCTGATAAAAAAGATTTATCAGGACTTCCTAATTCTGTAATTGAAGCTGCAGCAACTGCTGCAAAAGCTGACGGTAAAGAAGGACAATGGTTATTTACAATTCACAAGCCAAGCTTATTGCCATTCTTGATGTACGCTGATAATCGCGATTTACGTGAGAAAATGTTTAAGGCTTACATTACAAAAGGAGATCACAATGATGAGCTAGACAACAAAGAAATCTTAGTAAAAATAGCAAACCTAAGAATAGAGAAAGCTAATCTTCTAGGATTTGATACATGGGCAAATTACATTTTAGATGTAAACATGGCTAAAAACCCTGAAAATGTTTACGGCTTACTTAACGAATTGATGGAGCCTGCTCTTAAAAAAGCTAAGTACGAAGCATCTGAATTGCAAAAAATAATAAACAAAGAAGGCGGTAAATTTGAATTAAAACCATGGGATTGGTGGTATTATGCTGAGAAATTGAAGAAACAAAAATATGCTTTCGACGAAGAAGAGCTACGTCCTTACTTTAAATTAGAAAATGTAAGAGCTGGAGCATTTGCAGTTGCTACAAAATTATATGGAATTACTTTTACTCAACGCAACGACATTGAAACTTATCATGACGATGTAACAGTTTGGGAAGTAAAAGAAGCTGATGGGAAACACATAGGAATTCTTTATTTAGATTATTTCCCAAGACCAGGAAAAAGAGGTGGTGCATGGATGAATTCTTACCGCAAACAAATGGTTGATGCCAACGGTAAATTCATCACTCCAATTATTACTAACGTATGTAGTTTCACAAAACCAACTGCCGACAAACCTTCTCTATTGAGTATCGACGAAGTAGAAACTCTTTTCCACGAGTTTGGTCATGCTTTACACGGACTTCTTTCTAAAGGAGTTTACCCAAGCCTTACAGGTACAAGTGTAGCAAGAGATTTTGTTGAATTACCTTCTCAGATTATGGAGAACTGGGCTTTTGAACCAGAAGTTCTTAAAATGTACGCTAAACACTATAAAACAGGAGAAGTTATTCCTGATGAACTAATCACTAAATTAGATAATTCAGGTAAATTCAACCAAGGTTTTGCTACTGTTGAATATTTATCTGCTGCATTATTAGATATGGATTGGCATACATTAAAAGAGCCAAACACAAAATCAGCTAATGAATTTGAGAATGCATCAATGAAAAAGATGAATATGATTCCTGAAATAGTAGTTCGTTACCGTAGTACTTATTTCAATCATATTTTTAGTGGCGGATATTCTGCAGGATATTACGCTTACGTTTGGGCAGAGATATTAGACGCTGATGCATTTGAAGCATTTAAAGAAAATGGTATTTTCGATAAAGAAACTGCTACTAAATTCAGAAAGAACATTCTTGAAAAAGGAGGTTCAGAAGACGAAATGACTCTTTACAAGAGATTTAGAGGTCAAGACCCATCTGCTAAAGCATTGAAAGAAAGAAAAGGACTTTAATAGTCTATATCAAAATCATAAATTTACAACAGGCTTACTTTATCGAGGTAAGCCTGTTTTATTTGCGAAATACCTGCTTAGCTATATTAGTAATCGCAAATAATTTATATCTTTAAAGTTCAATAAAACGATTAAAATTCAAAACGTATTATGAAAAAGGCATTAACAGTATTAGGAGTAATTTTATTAGCGGTATTCTTATTTTTCTATTTCGCCACATACAGTAGTGGAACACAGGCTGGTGTGGTTATGAAAATACAGAAAAAAGGTGTAATCTTTAAAACATGGGAAGGAAGATTAGACATGGGAACTGTTGGTAAATCAAAGTCTAGTGAATTAGGAACAAAGATTTTCGAATTTTCGATTGATAAAAGCAATAAAGAATTAATAAAAAAACTGGAAGAAGTTCAGCTTACAGGTCAGAGAATAAATTTAGGATTTGAGCAGAAATATATGTTATTCCCTTGGCAAGGAGAAACAAAATACTTTGCTACATCTGTACAAGCATCAGACAAAATTGAGGAGCACAAAGAAACAGGACTTCCTCAGTTTGACGAATAAAAATTAAATCTGAAATATTTCATCAGAGGCAATATACCCATTGCCTCTTTTTTTATAATAAAACTTAAAATATTATGGCATTAATAAAAGAGCTAAACGGCACAGAACCTACATGGGGCGATAATTGTTATTTTTCTGAAAACGCTACTATTATTGGAAGTGTAGAAATGGGAGATGATTGCTCTGTTTGGTTCAACGCGGTTATTCGTGGAGATGTGAATTATATTAAATTGGGTAATAAGGTGAATGTTCAGGATGGAGCTGTTATCCATGCTACTTATAAAACTGCTCCAACAAATATTGGCAATAATGTTTCTATAGGACATAATGCTTTGGTACACGGCTGTACTATCCACGATAACGTTCTTATAGGAATGGGAAGTATTGTTATGGATAATTGTATCGTTGAAAGTAATAGCATTATTGCTGCAGGTGCAATTGTTACCGAAGGTACACATGTAGAATCAGGTAGTGTTTATGCTGGAATCCCTGCAAGAAAAATAAAAGAAGTTAGTCCTGAATTATTAGACAGTCAAATAAACCGAATAGCTAATAATTACCTTAAATATTCTAGTTGGTACAAGTAATTCTTGTGTATTATTTGTCTTCAACTAAATATATCTTTATCTTTATTAAATATATTTTCTAACTTAAATAATAATTATGATGAAAAAATTACTTGGTTTAGCATTATTAATGATGCTAAGTATTGGTGCTTACAGCCAATCAGCAATTGGAATTAGAGGTGGTGTGTTTGGTGTTGACGGCAATTCTTATGGAGGACTTGAAGTAAGTTACACTAGAATAGGTTCGATGGAACTTGATTTTGGTTGGACTGGCAACAACTCTTACAAGTTTACATATTTAAAACAATTTGGATTAGTGGGCGATGCAAACAATTTTCTTTTGTATGCTGGTTTAGGGGCTGGATTAGGTGCTATGTCTAGTCAGTTTCATGCTAATGCAGCTGTTGATGTAGGTGTATCTTGGAAATTGTTGAATTTTTTACAACTTTCATTGGACTACAGGCCAGAATGGGCAATTACATCCAACTCATACACCGAAACGAGTTTTAGTTGGAACAACATAGCTTTAGGTCTCCGATATGCTTTCTAATGTCTAAATATTTTAAAAAGCAAAAAACGTGATTTCAGATAATTGAAATCACGTTTTTTTATTCTGTGAAATTACGTTTACTATCACAATTCTATACCGATAGGGCAATGATCAGATCCTTTTATTTCATTTAGAATGAATGCATCTTTTAGTTTTGGCAGTAAACTTTCGCTAACCAAAAAGTAATCTATTCTCCAGCCTACATTTCTATCTCTTGCTCCTCCTCGGTAACTCCACCAAGTATATCTATCTTTTTCATCAGGGTAAAAATGGCGGAAACTATCTTTAAATCCTGCATTAACAAAATTATCCATACCATCTATTTCTACCTGAGTAAAACCAGCTGATTTGTTGTAATTAGGTTTTGGCCTAGCAAGGTCTATTTCGGTATGAGCTACGTTGAAATCGCCACATACAATTACAGGTTTCTGTGTTTCTAAATCTTTTAGATATTTCAGAAAATCAGCATCCCATTGTTTACGATAATCCAAACGAGACAAATCGTTTTTAGAATTAGGAACATATACATTAGTGAGATAAAAATCATCATATTCGAGAGTAAGTACTCTTCCTTCTTGATCGTGCTCCTCAATCCCCATATCTCTTGATACAGAAATAGGTTCCACTTTCGTAATTATAGCTGTACCCGAATATCCTTTCTTTACTGCCGAATTCGAATAGAATTTATATCCATCCATCTCCAAGCTTTTCAATACTTCGGCAACCTGATTGTCTTGAGCTTTTGTTTCTTGCAGACAAAGAACATCAGCATTCATAGCCTCAAATTCTTTAAAGAAATCCTTCTTTGCTACTGCCCTAAGTCCGTTTACATTCCACGATATTAATTTCATAAATATTGTTTCTTGATTTATTTGTTCTCGATTCTGGAATCTAAGATATTAAAATATCCTTAATACCAACTTCATCAAGACAACATTAAGTAGGAACAAATTCATATTTAGAAATTTAAACTACCTCCTCCTCTTTCTCTTTTTAACATCAGATTTAAAGCTAGACTTTGGCTTTGCTTTATCTTGTGTAGCATATTTTGGCTTCCTGAAATTTGAACCTTTTTCTGGCAACAACTTTTTCAACAAATCAACATTATTCTTCAATTTTGATTTTATCCAGTTGAAATTTTCAGGTTTGTACCAGAAGAAGAATTTATGCTGAGCTTGTTTTTCTTCCTTAGTTTTAGATACAAATACAGGTTTTAAAGTATATGGATGATATCCTGAATAATACGAAACAGTAGCAACTGTCATAGGTGTAGGAGTGAAATCCTGAACCTGCTCTAACTCAAATCCCATATCCTTGGTTTCAACAGCAAGATTTGCCATATCTTCCAATGTAGAATTTGGATGAGATGAAATAAAATAAGGAATAAGCTGAAGCTTTAATCCGTGTTTCGCGTTTATTTTATTGAATTTTTCTGTGAATTTCTTGAAATATTTAAACGAAGGCTTACGCATCATCTTCAATGTTTGATCTGATGTGTGCTCAGGAGCAACCTTTAATCTACCTGATACATGACGAGTTAAAACCTGTTCTAAATATTCGTCCATCACTTTTTCATCAGCATCTTTATTGAAATCTTTCACCAACAAATCATAGCGAATACCACTACCTATAAATGCTTTTTTAATATCAGGATGAGCATCAATTTTTCTGTAAAGCTGAATTAAACTTTCGTGTGATGTATCTAAGTTTTTACAAACCACAGGACTTATACACGATGGCGCCTTACAATCATCGCAAATAGAAAGATCTTTACCTTTCATCTTGTACATATTTGCCGATGGACCACCAATGTCGGATAAGTACCCTTTAAAATCGGGCATCTTTGTCATTGCATCAACTTCTTTCAGAATAGATTCCTCCGATCTTGATGAAATAAATTTACCCTGATGTGCCGAAATAGTACAGAAACTACAACCTCCGAAACATCCACGATGCATATTTACCGAAAACTTAATCATTTCGTAAGCAGGAATAGGTCCTCGGTTTTTATACTTAGGATGTGGCATTCGAGTATAAGGCAAGTCGAAAGAAAAATCAATTTCCTTCTCTGTCATAGTTGCATAAGGCGGATTAATCACTAAAGTTTTATCTCCGATTTTCTGCAAAATTCTACGTGCATGCACACGATTTGATTCTATCTCTATAGTTTTAAAGTTTCTGGCAAAACTCAATTTATCCTCTAAACAAACTTCATGCGAAGCAAGCTCTACATCTTCAACTTTTTTATTTTTCGGTAATTTTTCATCATTATTAATAAGTACGGCTGTTTGTTTTACCGTCTTTAACGATTCGAAAGGAACTCCACGTTTTAACAGTCGCAAAATCTCTCGTAATGGATTCTCTCCATTTCCGTAAACCAAAATATCAGCTCCACTATCTTCCAATATACTTGGCTTAAGCTGATCTGACCAATAGTCGTAATGAGTAACTCTACGCAACGAAGCCTCTACCCCACCCAATAAAACAGGAACATCGGGATAAAGTTTTTTTAATATTTGAGTATAAACAATACTAGCATAATCTGGTCGGAAACCTTTTTCGCCACCCGGTGTGTAAGCATCGTTAGATCTTTGACGCTTCCCTGCTGTGTAGTGATTTACCATTGAATCCATATTTCCTGCTGTAACAGCAAAAAACATTTTTGGCTCACCAAATTTCTTAAACTCATGCAAATCATCACGCCAATTTGGCTGAGGAATAATTCCTACTCTAAAACCTTCTGCCTCAATTATTCTACCAATAACAGCTGCTCCGAACGAAGGATGATCGATGTAAGCGTCTCCTGTAATAAGGATTACATCTAATTCTTCCCATCCGCGAAGTTTCATTTCTTTTTTTGTTATCGGAAGCCAATCAGATAATCGTGGTTGATTTGTCATTCTAATATTTTATGAATTTCCCGCAACAAAGGTAGGTAACTATTAACAATATTCAATTTACTATTATAAAAGTGCATTTTCAAATGACTAACAATCAATGTTAAGCTATTAATATGTACTATTCATGATTGTTTTTTGACAATAATAAAATAGCTTTGTCAGACAAATCCGAAAATTGATTTATAGATGATAATTCAAAACAACATATCTCTTAAACCTTACAATACGTTTGGGATAGATGCAAATGCAAAACAATTTGTAGAAATCACCGACACAGCACAAATTTCAGAACTACATTCTAACAACTTACTGAATGATATCTTCGTTATTGGATTTGGTAGCAACATGCTGCTTACCTCTGATATAGACAAGCTAGTTCTTAAAATTAGTACGAAAGGAAAAGAAATAATTTCAGAAAGTAACAACAAGGTAATTGTAAAAGCAGCTGCTGGAGAAGATTGGCCCGAATTTGTATTATGGAGCATTGATAAAGGCTTGTACGGTCTAGAAAATCTTTCTAAAATACCAGGAAATGTAGGTACATCGCCAATACAAAACATAGGAGCTTACGGTACAGAAATAAAAGATACTTTCTACAAACTTGAAGCTTTTGAAATTGCTACCGGAAAAACTAAAACATTTTACAATGCTGATTGTAATTTTGGCTACAGAGAATCAATTTTCAAGAAAGAAGAAAAAGGAAAATACATAATTACCGATGTTTATTTCGAACTTGAAAAACAAGGAGAATTAAACCTCAGCTATGGAGCTATTAAATCTAAATTGGAAGAAAAAGGAATAACAAACCCTACTCCAAAAGATGTAAGCGATTGCGTAATAGAGATTAGAAAATCAAAACTTCCCGATCCTAAAGAAATTGGAAATTCAGGAAGTTTTTTCAAGAATCCTGTGATTTCAGCTGATGCATTCAATGTTATAAAACAAAAATATCCTGATGCTCCATCTTACACCTTAGAAAATGGCAATATAAAAGTACCTGCAGGTTGGTTGATAGAAAAATCGGGATGGAAAGGTTTTAGAAAAGGAGATGCTGGAGTTCACGAAAAACAAGCTCTAGTTTTGGTAAACTATGGTAATGCAAAGGGAAAAGAAATTCTTGATTTGGCTAATGAGATTAGAAAAGATATCTCTGATAAATTTGGAATTGACTTAGAAATAGAGGTTAACATTATTTAATTGGGTTAGTAGCAACAATACTAATATTGCCTTGTTAATCTACGATGTTTAGTAGTAAAAACATTTCAACATTACCCCCTATGAAATTAGCCTTTTCGTAAAAAAAAATTAAATTTGTTGCACAATAAAAAACGCTATGGTAACACTTAAATTATTTTTAATCGTATTCACTTTACTAGGAATTGGATTCATCGGATTAGCTATAAAAATATGGGCTAAAACAGATGGTAAATTCGATGGTACTTGTGCTTCACAAAACCCTACAATTAATCCTGAAGGAGAAGCTTGTAGTTTTTGCGGTAGAGTTCCTGACGAGCTCCACACTTGCGAACGAACTAAAGTAAAGAACTTCATAAATAAGTTCAAACCAAGTAAAACAGTTTCCTAACCTTTTTTGAAAAATGTTAATTGAGGAAATACTTTTATATTTTTTCTATTTAATTTCAGTTATACATGTAGTTTACCTGATAATTCAATGGAAATTTATCGGAACAACAGAAACAGCATCAAAAAATAAAACTGATGCTGTTTCTGTTGTTATATGTGCAAAAAACGAGGAAGAAACCCTACCTCAACTACTATCTTCTTTAAAAAACCAAGACTATAGCGATTACGAAATTGTTTTAGTGAATGATGCTTCTACCGACAATACATTAGAAATAATGGAGAATTTTTCGAAAGAAAATTCAAATGTTGCAGTAGTTGACGTTGCTGAAAATGACACTTTCTGGAGAGGTAAAAAGTTTGCTCTAACCTTGGGTATAAAAAGAGCAAAAAACGACTACTTACTTTTTACAGATGCTGATTGTACAATAGCTTCAGATAAATGGATATCCAAAGTAATGGATGGCTATGATAGAGAAACAGAAATAGTTTTAGGATACGGAGCATACAAAAAACAGTCGGGATTATTAAATAAAATAGTTCGCTTTGAGACTGTACTTACTGCATCAAACTACTTTTCTTTTGCTAAAGTTTTCACTCCGTACATGGGAGTTGGTAGAAATCTTTCGTACAAAAAAGAATTGTTCTGCAAGTCGAAAGGATTTTACGGACATATGGATGTAGCTTCTGGCGACGATGATTTGTTCATTAACAAAAACGCTACAAAAACTAACACTGAAATTGTTTTCAGCGAAGAATCTCATACTATTTCCGAACCTCCTAAAAAATGGAAAGAATGGTTCATTCAGAAAAGAAGACATTACTCAACATCTAGTCTTTATTCTACAGAAACAAAGGCTCTACTAGGATTGCAAGGATTGAGTCACTTACTATTTTTTGCATCTTTAATTGCCCTGTTAATACTAAAAGTTGAACCAACAATAGTTTTATCTATTTTCGGAATAAGAACATTAATATACTCTGTAACTATAGGAATGGCAGCATCTAAATTGAAAGAGAAAGATTTAATTATATTTGTTCCTTTCCTTGATGTAATTCTAATTTGTTTACAAATAAGTATTCTTATTTCTAACCAAATAATTTATCCTAAACGTTGGCACTAGATAAACAAACAAAAACTACCATCCTTATAAAAGGAGCTCTAAAAGGCAGTCAGAAAGCATATTCCGACCTGATGGAGTTGTATTGGGATGATATTATAAAAACACTGAAGTCTAAAAATGCGCCTAACAATAGTGTTGACGATATTGCACTGATTACTTTTACAAAAGCCTTCGAAAAACTAGAAACTTACAACAACGAATACGCTTTTAGAACTTGGCTATCTAAAATCTCCAACAATACTCTGATTGACTATTTCAGAAAACAAAAAAATACTACAATTTCTATTGACGAAGTATTTACCGATGAGTCTGGAAATGAATTCAGAATGGATTTCAAATCTAAAACACTTTCTCCGGAAGAAGAGCTAATAGAAAACCAAGAAGATACCGAAGTAAAAAAGCTTATTAATCTTTTACCCGATAATTACTCCGAGATATTAATTTTAAGGTATCTAGAACACCGTAGCTACAAAGAAATTGCTTCAGAATTGAATATTCCTATCAATAATGTTAAGATAAGATTGATGAGAGGCAGAAAACTTTTGGTTGAAACTATAGAAAAGAATAGCGATTTAAGAGATTAGCACCCTCGCTAAAAAAGGTTTATACTAAATAAAGTTTTACACATTAATTATACTAAATTTGCCCCCGATTT
>CAZIYK010000040.1:0-10504 GCA_964543445.1 uncultured Flavobacteriales bacterium | reverse complement strand
GTAATAACTCCCAACTCAAGACCAATGGCAGATGCTGCAATTATCAAACTCAATCTCGATGACATTAGAAATCCACCTGAAATGGCTTTCTTAAATCCAAATAATCTCGACCAAAGAAGAGAAGGAATTACTTTTATAGCCAATAGAGAAACAAACATCAACAGAAGAAAACTAACAACTGAACTATCGAACTCGCTAAAAGCACTTGGGTCAAACCTAACTCCTACCATTATAAAAAAGAATGGAATTAGAAATCCATAACCCATTCCATCTAATTTCACTAACATCAACGAACGCTCTCTGTGCAACATTGACGAAAGCACTAATCCACTTAAAAATGCACCAAGCAAAACAACTTCCTTTCCTATAAATTGAGACATCACCACAAATATCATAATTATAAGAAGTGCTCCTCTAATTCTTATCTGTGAAGCTGCATGAGATAATTTATGACCTATACTTTTGAAAAGTCTAATATTCTTTAATCTGTTCAACATCAAGAAAAAAGCAATAAAAACTACGAACAATGCCAATATATAGAGCAGCTTAATATGAAAACCATATTTAATAATGAAAGCTGTAAAAGTGAAAAGAATAATACTCAAAATATCTGCTACCGCTGCTGCAGTAATAACCATCTGACCAAATCTGCTACCTGTTTCTCCCCTGTCTTTCAATACGGGTAAAACTATAGCAACTGAGGTAGTAATCATAATTAGAGACACATACCAAATATTAGGAATGTAGATAACTTTAGATAATAAAATAGCGAATAAATACGATAGGATTATTGCAAATATAAATTGTACAACTCCCACCAATAAAGGATTCTTTAAGAATCTAGACCAAGTTAACCGCCTGCGAGGCAATGATGCTACAATATGATCGACATCTATTTCTAATCCACTTAAAAACATCAGAAATAGAAATCCTAAAAGAGCTAAAAAATCGAGGATAATATAACTTACTTCACTTATGTTGGTAAATAAAAACTTACCTGCCAAATACCCCAAAAATATCTCTACTATAACTATGGGAATTTTATTTAATTTAAAAACAGTTAACAACACAGGTGTAAGCCATGCAATAGAAGCTATTACAAGTAAAGGAAAGAAATCATAATGAAAAGAAATATTTAACAGCATTGCCTATTATGATTAGATTATTACTCTCATTAATCTGAAATTTATTCAAACTAAAGATAGTAATAATTTAAACATCAAGCACATAGCCACGCCACCGAATGTCTGAACAAATAAAAAGCCCCACAAATCTGTGAGGCTCTTGTAAATCAATCAAAAACTATATACTAAAAAGGGTACTTATTCTCCTCAATTACTTTATTAGCAATTTTCTTACGTAGCTCAATTACGTTTGGATAATTTACGTATTTGGTGAAACGCTTAAGTCCCATCAACATCATACGTTGCTCATCGCCTTCAACCATAGAAATAACAGCCTCACGTCCTGCTTTACCTATTTTCTCAACAGCATTAAACAAGTTAAGTTTAGCCATTGCTATCTGACAACTTGCAGAATCTTCTCCATTTTTCTTAGCTAATTTTTCAGCTCTTAAAACTGCTGATTCAGCCACATAAACTTCGATAATCATATCTGCTGCAAGCATCAATAACTCTTGCTGATCGTTAAGATCCATGCCATACTTTTCAACTGCTTTACCAGCAATCATCAAAGTAGCATCTTTCAATTTCTTGATAAGCTCTTTCTCCTCAGAAAATAGAACTGAATAATCAGGAGTATCAAAAGAAGGAATCGACATAAGCGATGCTCCTACTTTCATAGCTGGCCCCATTAAATCAATCTCTCCTTTCATAGCTTTACGAAGAAGCATTCCTACGATAAGCATACGATTTATTTCGTTTGTTCCTTCGTAGATACGTGCTATACGAGCATCACGCCATGGAGCCTCAACAGGTGCATCAGCAGAGAATCCCATACCTCCGTAAACCTGAATTGCTATATCTGAAGTATTTTGTACAGATTCCGAAGCATAAACTTTCATAATTGAAGCTTCAATAGCAAACTCTTCAACTCCTTTAAGTTTTGCTTCTTGAGGAGTCAATCCTTCAGCCTCCAAAGCATAGATTTTATCTTCAATATCTTGTCCTGCACGGTAAGTACCAGATTCCGAAATCCAAGCTCCCATTGCCATATCAGCTATCATATTCTTAACAGCTCCAAAATTTGAAATAGGCTGTTTGAACTGGAATCTTTCGTTTGCATAAGTTACTCCGTGATTGGTCAATCTCTTCTGAGAATCTAAACAAGCTGCTGCCAATTTAATACGACCAACATTAAGAGAATTCATGGCTATTTTAAATCCATTACCTCTTTCTGAAAGCATTGCTGACGCAGGCACTTCTGTTTCATCAAAATAAACCTGACGTGTTGATGAAGATTTGATACCTAATTTGTTTTCCTCATCGCCAAATGTGATTCCATTATTATTTTCTGGATCGTAATCTACAACGAAACCTGTAATATTTTTATCGTCCTCTATACGAGCAAAAACAATAAATACATTTGCAAATCCAGCATTAGAAATCCACATTTTACCTCCAGTAATTTTATAAGTATCTGTTTCTGGATAATAAACTGCTTTTGTTTTTCCTGAATTAGCATCAGATCCTGCTCCTGGCTCAGTAAGAGCATAAGCACCAATCCACTCTCCTGTAGCTAGTTTAGGTAAATATTTAGCTCTTTGCTCCTCGCTTCCATAAAGCAAAATTGGAAGTGTTCCAATTCCTGTGTGTGCTCCGTAAGCAGTAGAGAACGAACCTGTAGCTCCCGAAAGTTTATCTGTCAACAACATTGATGTGTTGAAACCCATATCCATTCCTTCGTACTTCTCTGGAGTAGTAATTCCTAAGAATCCCATTTCTCCAGCTTTTTTCATCAACTCTTCTACAAGAGCATAATCTTTTTTCTCAAATCTCTCACGATTTGGTACTACTTCTTTATCTATAAATTCAGTTGCAGAAGAAGCCATCATCTGCTGATCTTCATCAAACTCTTCTGGAATAAATATATGATCTGCTACGGCATCCTTTACTAAGAATTCGCCTCCTTTTAATTTATTTGGTTCTTTTGTTCCCATTATTGTTAGTTTTTTGTGTTGTTAATAGAGACACAAAGCATTGCGTTTTTACTCATTTTAGACGTAAGGCATTGCGTCTCTACAATTCTTTCTTTATTCTAATAATTTTTAGAATATTTCATATATACCAGCTCCACCCTGACCGGTACCTATACACATAGTTACCATTCCGTACTTAGCACCAGTTCGTTTAGCCTCGTTAAATAACTGTACCGAAAGTTTTGCACCTGTACATCCAAGTGGGTGACCCATTGCAATTGCTCCTCCATTGACATTTACTTTATTAGGATCTAATCCTAAAGTATCCATTACTGCAATAGATTGCGATGCAAATGCCTCGTTAAGCTCTATAAGCTCAATCTGGTCTTGTTTCATACCTGCAAGTTTAAGAGCTTTTGGAATTGCTGCTGTTGGTCCTATTCCCATTAATTTTGGTTCTACTCCTGCTGCTGCATAGTTTACCAATCGGGCAATAGGCTCAAGATTTAGTTCTTTCATTACTTTTTCTGAAACAACCAAAACAAAAGCAGCTCCATCACTCATTTGCGATGAATTACCAGCTGTAACCGAACCTCCTGCTGCAAATACAGGTCTTAACTTATTAAGAACTTTAGTATTTGTATCAGCTCGTGGACCTTCGTCGGTATCAACAACATAAGATGATGTTACTTTCTTTCCGTTTTCATCAAGATGAACATTCTCTACTGTTATAGGAACAATTTCATCTTTGAACTTACCATCTTTAATTGCTGCCAAAGCTTTCATGTGAGAATTAAAAGCAAACTCATCTTGAGCCTCTCTACTTACATTATACTTTTCGGCAACAGCCTCGGCTGTAAGTCCCATTCCCCAATAATAATCAGGATTTTCTTTTGATAAATTATACTCTGGTACTGGCTTGTATCCACCCATTGGAATGAATGACATACTCTCTACTCCTCCAGCAATAATTACATCAGCCATTCCTGCTTTAATTTTTGCTGTAGCAATAGCAATTGTTTCCAATCCTGATGCACAATAACGGTTTACTGTCATACCTGGAACATCGATTACTTTAAGTCCCATTAACGAAACCAATCTACCAATATTTAATCCCTGTTCTGCTTCTGGCATCGCATTACCAACTATTACGTCGTCAATACGTTTTACATCAAGCTCAGGTACTTTTTCCATCATATACTTGATGGTTTCAGCAGCCAATTCATCTGGTCTTTTGAAACGGAATACTCCTTTAGGAGCTTTTCCTACTGCCGTTCTAAATCCTTTTACAATATATGCTTCTGTCATGATCTTAATTTCTTAGAGGTTTACCTTTTTGTAACATGTGCTGAATACGCTCAAGAGTTTTCTTCTCTGTCAATAACGACATGAATGCTTCTCTTTCTAGGTCTAATAAATACTGCTCTGTTACAAGTGTTTTTTCTGATAAATCACCACCAGCCATAACATAAGCCAACTTATTAGCTATTTTTCTGTCGTGTTCTGATATAAATTTACCCGCTACCATACTATCGGTACCAACATTGAACATACCTAATACCTGACGACCAAGAACTTTTACATCCTTGCGTTTTGCAGGTTGAGTATATCCACTTTCAGCCATCAATATTGCATGCTTCTTAGCCATCGCAATCTGATTATCTCTATTCACTACAATGTGGTCTCTTCCTTTTTTAAGGAAACCTAAATCATAAGCTTCGTGACCTGATGTTGCAACTTTAGCCATTGCTATTGTCATAAATGCTTCTTGTAAAGCATTCACCTCAACATCTCCTTTTTTGAATGAATCTGAAGCCATAAGTGCAAATTCCTTAGAACCTCCACCTCCTGGTATCACTCCTACTCCAAACTCAACAAGTCCGATGTAAGTTTCGGCAGCAGCTACAACCTTATCAGCATGAAGCGTTAATTCTGCTCCTCCTCCAAATGTCATTCCATGTGGTGCAGATATTACAGGAATTGATGAATAACGCATACGCATCATCGTATCCTGGAATTGTTTTATTGCCATGTTAAGCTCATCGTATTCTTGCTCTATTGCCATCATGAAAATCATAGCAAGGTTTGCTCCAACAGAGAAATTAGCTCCTTGATTACCAACTATCATTCCTCGGTAATCTTTCTCGGCAAGTTCAATACCTTTCTGAAGACCTTGAAGAACTTCTCCTCCAATAGTGTTCATTTTAGATGTAAACTCAACATTGATTATTCCATCACCTAAATCGTGAATTACAGAACCTGAATTCTCCCAAATTTTTGAAGTAGGTCGGATGTGATCAAGAATAATGAAACTCTCCTGACCAGGTACAATTTTGTTTTCTTTAGTAGGAATATCGAAATAAGATACTTTGCCATCAGCTAAAGTGTAGAACGATTTCTGACCAGAAGCCACCATATCGTAAACCCACTGAGCAGGTTTCTTACCTTCGGCCTCCATCATTGCGATACCTTTTTCTACACCTATTGCATCCCATACTTGGAAAGGTCCGTGCTCCCAACCAAATCCGGCTTTCATACCATCATCAATCTTGTAAAGCTCATCAGAAATTTCTGGAATACGGTTTGAAACATATTGGAATAAACCAGAGAATGTTTTTCTGTAGAATTCTCCTGCTTTATCTTTTCCTTTAACCAATACTTTGAAACGGTCTATTACCTTATCGATAGTCTTAGTCATTTCTAAAGTAGCAAACTTAGGACGTATCTTAGGTCTGTACTCTAATGTATTTAGGTCTAAAGAAAGAATCTCTTTTTTGCCATCGGCATTTTTTATTTTCTTGTAGAAACCCTGTCCTGTTTTAGATCCCAACCAATTATTATCCATCATTTTCTGGATATAATCTGGAAGCTTAAACAAATCGTGAGCCTCATCGTCTGGAACTCCATTGTAAAGTCCGTTGGCAACATGCACCAAAGTATCTAGTCCTACAACATCTACAGTACGGAAAGTTGCCGACTTAGCACGACCAATAACCGGACCTGTAAGTTTATCAACTTCTTCAATAGTCATTCCCATATCTTTTACTACGTGGAACAACTCCATAATACTGTAAATACCTACACGGTTAGCGATAAACGCAGGTGTATCCTTTGCAAGTACTGCAGTTTTACCAAGATAATTTCTTCCGTAGTCCATCAAGAAATCAGTGATTTCAGGAGAAGTCTCAGCAGTAGGAATTACCTCGAATAATTTCAAATAACGTGGAGGATTGAAGAAGTGAGTTCCACAGAAATGCTTCTTGAAATCGTCATCTCTACCCTCTATCATTAAATGAATAGGAATACCTGAAGTGTTAGATGTAATTAAAGTTCCTGGTTTGCGATACTTTACAACATTGTCGAAAACTATCTTTTTAATATCAAGACGTTCTACTACAACCTCCATTACCCAATCAACATCAGCAATCTTCGACATATCATCGTCAAAGTTTCCTGTTTCTATTAAAGAAGCAAACTCCTTTTTGTAGATAGGCGATGGTTTAGATTTCAATGTACTCTTAAGAGCATCATTCACAATTCTGTTTCTTACTACCTTGTCTTCAAGTGTAAGGCCCTTAGCTTTTTCTGCATCATTAAGCTCACGAGGAACAATATCGAGAAGTAGAGCTTCTACTCCGATATTTGCAAAATGACAAGCAATACGTGATCCCATTATACCGGATCCTAAAATTGCTACTTTTTTAATTGCACGATTCATAAATAATTGTTTTTACTAAACGTACAAGGAACATTCTGTTAGTTAGTGTTTGTTGGTCAATGAATGTTGGCCTTGAGTGTTTATACTTTGGTTTTGATTTTTAGATTTAAAACTCCTAAAAGTCTTAATCTTCTGTTTTAAATATTTTATTTTCTCTTATTAATTCGTTTATTTTTTCTGTAACCTCATAAAAGTGTTTTATTTTCTGAGGAGATAAGCTTTTGTGTACCACTTCATTAAACTTTAAAACACCTTCTTTAGCAGCCTCTCTTTTTTCTTTACCTTCGTCTGTTAGGCATATCAAAACACTTCTTCCGTCTTTAGGGTTTGGCTTTCTAGTTATTAAACCCTTTTCTTCCATGTTTTTTAGTGTACGAGATAAACTTGTTGACTCTACCCCCATACGAGGTCCTAACGTTGTTGATGGCGACCCTTCTTCTGGATCGATAGACAGTAAGGTAAAACCTACCGACATAGACTCCCCATACTTACTAGCTTGCTCGTTATACATTTTTGCTACCGATTGCCAGGTAGAGCGTAACATATAATCTATTGTTAGTTTTTTTTCTTCCATTAATATTTTCTTAGCTTAGTCCTTTACAAAAGGAAGTGAAAATGTCATTATCATAACGATTAACGTATTTCTCTACATTTTTCTTGCTCACTGTCTCAAATATATGAATTTTTATTATGCAAGCATAGTAATATTTAATTATTTCGCTATTTAAATAGATTATAATTTAAGAGAGGATTTTTTCACTTAGAAAGGTTTGTCTTTTTCTACAAACACCCATTGTTTATCAACTGTAACAACAACTAAATGTATTACATGAAAATATAAAAAAAGAATTAATTGTTAGCACTCTTACTAAGAATATTTCAAAAAAATAAAAAGCTGAAAAACACAAAGATAATTTTACATAAAACCTGAATATATGAACTATTGTAGCCATTGCGGAAGCGATAAAATTGTAAAAGAAATACCTAAAGACGACCACAGACTTAGATTGGTTTGTAAGTCGTGTGATCATATTTATTACGAAAATCCTAGAGTTGTAGTTGGTACTATTCCTGTTTTTGAAAACAAGATACTTCTAGCCAAAAGAGGAATTGAACCAGAAAAAGGAAAATGGAATCTCCCTGCTGGATTTTTAGAAATGAATGAAACAACTGAGGAAGGAGCTATCAGAGAAACTATAGAAGAAACTGGTGCCAAAATTGGAGACATTTCTATACATACCATTTTTCAATCTGACTCCAATTATATCTACTTTATATTTTTGGCAAATCTGAAAAACGATAAATTTAACACTACAACAGAAAGTACTGAGGTTAAGTTTTTTAATCCTGATGAAATCCCTTGGGAAGAACTAGCATTTACTGCTAATAAATTCGCCCTAAAATCTTATTTATCAACAGATAATAACCCTGACAAAATCTTTTTTGAGATGGAATAATCTCCATTAAACATTAAAAAACTGTGTGAAATCATAAATATTATTTGATTATTCTTAATTGATAATTGAATTATTACATTTGCAACATGCAAAAAAGTGTAAACATTCTCAATAAGAAAGCTAAATACGAGTACGAATTTCTCGAAAAATATACTGCAGGACTTGTTTTGCAAGGAACTGAAATAAAATCTATACGCGAAGGTAAAGCTAGAATTGCAGAAAGTTTCTGTCAGTTTAAAGACGATGAGCTATTTGTGATTAACATGAATGTAGATGAATACTCACATGGTAGCTACTACAATCATAAACCTAAAAGAGAACGTAAACTTTTATTGAACAAAAGAGAACTTAAAAAACTTAAAAACAAAGTTAAAGACAAAGGTTTATCTATTGTTCCTACAAAACTTTTTGTTGATGACAGAGGTTATGCCAAATTAAACATAGCTCTTTGTAGAGGTAAAAAATTGCACGACAAACGAAATGATTTAAAACTTAAAGATGCTCAACGTAGCATGGATAGAGCAAAAAAATTGTTTTAATATTATCTAGTAGAATTTTTATAAAAATTAAATATGAAAAAGCATTTAACTTTTTTAGTTCAATTTCTAAGCATTATCCTAATCATTCTTTCGGTATCTAGCTGTAAAGAAGATGGTGACGAATTTGAGATATACCACGGAACACTTACAGTATTACAAAAAGATGCTTACAGCAAAGTACCTGGTAGAAATCATCTGTTATGGCCTCCTCATACAACTACCGTATTAAAATGGAATGAGGGAGAAGAAGTACAAATAAATCACGGTACAGATCCTTCGGAGACAGATAGCCTTGGTAATTATATGCTAGAAGAAGTAAAAGTTTATCATTTCAACGGTACCAAAGAAAAACTAGAAGAACTTCAAGAAGCATACAAAGAAGCTGTTTGCGATAGTGATACTAACTTTTTTCTAGATCTTGAAAACGGACAGAATTTAATCAACAAATCTTTTATCGGAGGACTTATTGATTATATAATGGACGAAAACAACAAGTTTGATTGTAAAGATCCATCTGTAACAAGAGAGAAATTAGCAGGACTTCTAAAAGAGGAAAGAATTGGGGAATTCTTAACAGAAGTTAATAAGTGTGACTTAGATAAAAGTAAATGGAAAGAAGAATTAAATAAGGTTTTAATATATTCAATTGGCGAAGCTGCACACAATATAAAAGATTACCACGTTTGTAACAATGATGCTGATTTACAAGTAAGATTGATAAAAAACTTTATTGCTACAGGCAAAGTGGAAATGCCAGAAAAAAAATGTGATGGTCCTATGATTTTTTATTTTCCAAACTAAAAAATTTGATAGTATCACAAAAAAATATCGGAGCTTATAAACTCCGATATTTTTTTTGTTTGAATTTGAAATAAACCGCTATCTATCTCCCAATTCAATAACCTCGAGATTTTTAATTGTAGAGTCAATTATTTCAAAACGCAACATAGTTCGTTTTTTATGAAACCCCGATTTACCAACAGCTCCAGGATTCATATGAAGAAGTTTTAATTTCTGATCGTTCATTACCTTAAGTATGTGCGAATGTCCACTTATAAATAATTTCGGAGGATTTTTCTTAATATCATTTCTCAACTCATAAGCGTAATTTCCGGGATATCCACCTATGTGAGTTATCCATACATCTACACCGTCAATTGTGAATCTATTGTGCTGTGGAAACTCTTTACGTAACTCTGTTCCATCAATATTTCCGTAAACAGCTCGTAATGGTTTTAAATTTTTAATACTATCGGTAACATCAACATTGCCAATATCGCCAGCATGCCAAACCTCATCAACTGTGTTTATGTATTTTATCATCAACTCATCAAGTGTACCGTGAGTATCTGACATTAGGAGTATTTTCATTTTTCGATATTTAGTTACTTATTGCTTAAACCTTGCCCTTAGCTTCATTCCAAAAAACATCCATCTCTTCTAGAGACATATCGCTCATATCTCTACCATTCTCTTTTGCTTTTTCTTCTATGTATTGAAAACGTTTGATGAATTTTTTATTAGTTTTTTCTAAAGCATCTTCAGGATTTATTTTCATAAATCTAGCGTAGTTAACCAACGAGAACATTAAATCGCCAAACTCCTCTTCCATGGCTTTTTTGTCTCCAGCTTTCTTTGCTTCCAAAAACTCTGCTGTTTCTTCTTCTACTTTTTTCCAAACATCATCGGCATT
>CAZIYK010000039.1:0-10790 GCA_964543445.1 uncultured Flavobacteriales bacterium | reverse complement strand
AATTCTGTTACACGTGGCAAACCTCCTGTAATATCTCCCGCTTTAGCAGATTTTCTAGGTATTTTTACAAGTATCTTTCCTGCTTGAATATGCTCTCCTTCTTCTGCGATAATGTGTGCACCAACTGGTAAGTTGTAAGACTTAAGTACATCTCCAGATTTATCAGTAATAGCAATTGTTGGTATTACTTTCTTATTTCTAGATTCTGATATTACTTTTTCTTGGAAACCAGTTTGTTCGTCGATTTCAACCTGATAAGTAACACCTTGTACTATACTTTCGTACATTACATCTCCCGAAATTTCTGCAATAATTACAGCATTATAAGGGTCCCACTGACAAATAACAGCATCTTTTTCTAATAGCTCGCCATTCTTAACGAATAATGCAGAACCATAAGGCAAGTTAGATGTCATTAATACCATATCTGTATTAGGATCTACAATCTTCATCTCAGCTGTACGAGAAATAATGATAGTTCCAATATTTCCTTCAGCATCTTCTCCTTCAACAGTTCTTACATCGTCAATTACTACCTTTCCAGCAAATTTAGCTTTCAAAGTTGACTCATCTTGTACGTTACCTGCTGTACCCCCTTGGTGGAAAGTACGAAGAGTAAGCTGTGTACCAGGCTCTCCAATTGATTGAGCTGCAACAACTCCAACTGCTTCACCTTTCTGAACCATTTTACCTGTAGCAAGGTTACGTCCGTAACACTTAGCACAGATTCCTTTTTTAGCTTCACAAGTTAATGCTGAACGTACTTCAACCATCTCTAATGGAGATGCCTCAATAGCATTAGCTATAACTTCTGTGATTTCTTCACCTGCAGCAACTAATAGATCCTTTGTTAATGGATCATAAACATCGTGTAAAGATACACGTCCAAGAATACGCTCAGACAATGGCTCTACTATCTCGTCGTTTTTCTTAAGAGCAGTAACTTCAATTCCTCTTAGTGTACCACAATCAACTTCACGAACAATTACATCCTGAGAAACATCAACCAATCTACGAGTTAAGTAACCTGCATCGGCAGTTTTTAAGGCTGTATCGGCAAGACCTTTACGAGCACCGTGAGTAGAAATAAAGTACTCTAGTACCGAAAGACCTTCTCTAAAGTTCGCTGTAATTGGATTCTCAATAATCGCTTGTCCTGATGCTCCAGATTTTTGAGGCTTAGCCATCAATCCACGCATACCAGACAACTGACGAATTTGCTCCTTAGAACCACGGGCTCCAGAATCAAGCATCATATATACTGAGTTAAATCCATCGTTATCTTCAGTTAAACGCTTCATTGCTAATTCTGTCAATTCAGCATTAGTAGAAGTCCAAACATCAATAACTTGGTTATAACGTTCGTTATTAGTAATAAGTCCCATGTTATAGTTGGCAAGAATAGCATCTACTTGTGCATTTGCATCCTCAACCATCTTTTCTTTCTCTGATGGGATAATAATATCTCCTAAACTAAATGATAATCCACCTGTGAAGGCATTTGTATATCCAAGGTGCTTAATATCATCTAAGAAATCAGCAGTAGTAGGAACATCAGTAACTTTAAGAACTTTCATAATCACATCACGTAATGCCTTTTTAGTCATTACATCATTGATATATCCAGCTTTTAAAGGAACTTTTTCGTTAAATAAAACTCTACCTACTGAAGTTTCAACCATCTTGTTTACAACTTGTCCGTCCTCCCAAACATCAAGTTTTACCTTAATTGGAGCATTAAGTTCTACACGTCCTTCGTTGTAAGCAATATTAACTTCTTCACCAGAATAGAAAGTAAGTCCCTCACCTAACACTTTGTAAGTATCAGTAGTCTTACGGATCTTAGTCATGTAATACAGACCAAGTACCATGTCCTGAGATGGTACCGTAATTGGCGCACCATTTGCAGGGTTAAGAATATTGTGAGAACCTAACATCAACAATTGAGCTTCCAAAATTGCTTCAGGTCCTAGAGGCAAGTGAACCGCCATCTGGTCACCATCGAAATCGGCGTTGAAGGCTGTACACGCTAATGGGTGTAACTGAATAGCCTTTCCTTCGATTAACTTTGGTTGGAAAGCTTGGATACCCAAACGGTGAAGAGTTGGAGCACGGTTAAGTAGTACAGGGTGTCCTTTCAATACATTTTCAAGAATATCCCAAACTACAGGCTCACGTTTGTCTATAATACGTTTTGCTGATTTCACGGTCTTAACGATACCACGCTCAATAAGCTTACGAATAATAAACGGCTTATATAATTCAGCAGCCATTCCTTTTGGAATACCACACTCTGATAATTTCAATTCTGGTCCAACGATAATTACCGAACGAGCAGAATAGTCAACACGCTTACCAAGTAAGTTCTGACGGAAACGTCCTTGCTTACCTTTCAACGAGTCTGATAACGACTTAAGTGCTCTGTTAGCTTCAGTTTTTACA
Organism: uncultured Flavobacteriales bacterium; assembly: GCA_964543445.1. Taxonomy (GTDB): domain Bacteria; phylum Bacteroidota; class Bacteroidia; order Flavobacteriales; family JADGDT01; genus JADGDT01. Next base: position 8,348 of record CAZIYK010000039.1, on the reverse strand, counting down.
GCTGATGCTTTACGTGTATTATCGAACAATGAATCTACTGACTCTTGAAGCATACGTTTCTCATTTCTAAGAATCACTTCTGGAGCTTTAATTTCGATAAGTCTCTTAAGACGGTTGTTACGAATAATAACACGACGATATAAATCGTTCAAATCTGAAGTCGCAAAACGACCACCATCTAAAGGAACTAATGGACGTAATTCTGGTGGAATAACCGGAACAACTTTCATTATCATCCACTCTGGACGGTTTTCTATACGCTTGTTTGCATCACGGAACGCCTCAACAACTTGAAGACGCTTAAGAGCCTCTGCTTTACGTTGCTTTGAAGTTTCGTTGTGTGCTTTATCACGTAATTGGAAAGAAAGTTCATCTAGATCAATTCTTGACAACAATCCGATAAGAGCTTCTGCTCCCATCTTTGCAATGAATTTATCTGGATTATCTTCATCCATATAATAGTTATCCTCTGGAAGAGCATCCTCTATATCTAAGTACTCCTCTTCTGTAAGGAAATCTAATTTTTGTAATGGTTCTCCTTCTGCATTAACTGCTACACCTGGCTGAATTACTACGTATCTCTCGTAGTAAATAATCATGTCAAGTTTCTTAGATGGTAATCCAAGAAGGTAACCTATTTTGTTTGGTAGAGATCTGAAATACCAAATGTGAGCTACAGGAACAACAAGGTTGATGTGTCCTACACGGTCACGTCTTACTTTCTTTTCAGTAACTTCAACACCACATCTATCACAAACAATTCCTTTATAACGAATACGCTTATATTTACCACAAGCACATTCGTAATCCTTTACAGGTCCGAAAATACGCTCACAGAATAAACCGTCACGCTCAGGTTTGTGAGTACGATAGTTAATTGTTTCAGGTTTCAACACTTCTCCTCTTGACTTCTCCAACAATGTTTCAGGAGATGACAAGCTGATTGTGATTTTACCAAATCTAGTTTGGGCTTTATTATCTTTATTTCTCAATGCCATGTCTGTAATGGTAATTGATTAACACTTATTCTAAAAATACAGAGACTTTAGGCCGAAGCCTAAAGTTCTTAATTACTCACTTAGAGTTATATTTAATCCTAGTCCTCTTAATTCATGCAACAATACGTTGAATGATTCTGGAATTCCAGGTTCTGGCATTGCATCTCCTTTAACGATTGCTTCGTAAGTTTTTGCTCTACCAACTACATCATCAGATTTAACTGTAAGTATCTCTCTAAGAATATTTGATGCACCAAATGCTTCAAGTGCCCAAACTTCCATCTCTCCAAATCTCTGACCTCCAAATTGAGCTTTACCTCCAAGTGGTTGTTGAGTAATAAGTGAGTATGGTCCTATAGAACGTGCGTGCATCTTATCGTCGATCATGTGACCAAGCTTAATCATATACACCACACCAACTGTTGCAGGCTGATCGAATCTCTCTCCTGTTCCTCCATCGTATAAGTGAACTGATCCATACTGTGGCACTCCAGCTTTTTCAGTAAGCTCGTTGATTTGCTCAACAGAAGCTCCATCAAAAATTGGCGTTGCATAAGTCTGACCAAGAGTTTTACCTGCCCAACCAAGAACAGTTTCATAAATCTGACCAATGTTCATACGAGAAGGTACCCCAAGTGGATTCAATACTATATCTACAGGTGTTCCATCTTCTAAGAAAGGCATATCTTCATCACGAACGATACGAGCAACAATACCCTTATTTCCGTGACGTCCCGCCATCTTATCTCCAACTTTTAATTTACGTTTTTTAGCAACATAAACCTTAGCTAGTTTCAAGATTCCTGCAGGTAATTCATCTCCTACTGAAATTGTAAATTTCTTACGACGAAGTGAACCTTGTAGATCCTGTAATTTTATTTTATAGTTATGAAGCAATATAGAGATAAGTTTATTTTTCTCATCTTCTGTAGTCCATTTACCATTTACTAGGTGTTGGAAATCATCCAAACTGTTAAGTAACTTAAGAGTAAACTTAGTTCCTTTAGGTATAATTACTTCGTTAAGGTCATTCATAACACCCTGTGAAGTTTTACCAGTAACTAAAGCATGTAATTTCTCAACAAGCTTACTTCTAAGTGCTTCAAAATTTGTTTCGAACTCCATCTCAAGTCTTTCGATTTCCTCTTTGTCTTGAGCACGAGTTTTCTTATCCTTAACACTACGAGCGAATAATTTTTTATCTAAAACTACACCGTGTAATGATGGAGAAGCTTTAAGTGATGCATCTTTAACATCACCTGCTTTATCACCAAAGATTGCACGTAAAAGTTTCTCTTCTGGAGAAGGATCAGACTCTCCTTTTGGAGTAATCTTACCAATAAGAATATCGCCAGGTCCTACTTCAGCACCTACACGGATTATTCCATTCTCATCAAGATCTTTTGTAGCCTCTTCGCTAACGTTAGGTATATCATTAGTAAGTTCTTCAACTCCTAACTTAGTATCTCTAACTTCTAAACTAAATTCATCAATGTGGATAGATGTAAATATATCTTCACGTACAACACGCTCAGAAATTACAATCGCATCCTCAAAGTTATATCCTTTCCAAGGCATGAAGGCAACCTTTAGGTTACGTCCTAATGCCAATTCTCCTTGTTGAGTTGCGTATCCTTCACAAAGTACTTCTCCTTTTTCTACACGTTGTCCTTTTACAACGATAGGCTTAAGGTTGATATTAGTACCTTGGTTAGTTCTACGGAACTTAATCAATGGATATGTAACATAATCAGAATCGAAACTAACAAGTCTCTCTGTTTCTGTTCTGTCATATTTTACTGTAATCTCGCGAGAATCAACTTTCTCAACTACTCCACTTCCTTCAGCATTAACAAGAATACGAGAATCTTTAGCTACACGAGCTTCAAGACCTGTTCCTACAATAGGAGCTTCTGTTCTTAATAATGGTACTGCCTGACGCATCATGTTAGATCCCATCAACGCACGGTTGGCATCATCATGCTCCAAGAAAGGAATCAACGATGCTGAGATAGATGCAATCTGGTTAGGAGCAACATCCATATAATCTAACTGCGAAGGATTAACTACTGGGAAGTCTCCTTCCTCACGAGCTTTTATTCTATCACTAGTAAATACACCATTCTCATCGTAAGATGCATTTGCTTGTGCTATTACTTTAGCTTCTTCCTCTTCTGCACTTAAATAAACAGCTCCTTTTGAAATATCAACTTTTCCATCTACTACAGGACGATATGGAGTCTCAATGAATCCCATACGGTTTACCTTAGCATAAACAGAAAGAGAAGAAATCAAACCAATGTTTGGTCCCTCTGGTGTTTCAATAGGACAAAGACGACCGTAGTGAGTATAGTGAACGTCACGAACCTCGAAACCTGCTCTCTCTCTTGATAAACCACCTGGCCCTAGGGCAGACAATCTACGCTTGTGAGTAATCTCTGCTAATGGATTTGTTTGGTCCATAAACTGAGAAAGCTGGTTAGTACCGAAGAAAGAGTTAATTACAGATGAAAGTGTTTTAGCATTGATCAAATCAATAGGAGTAAACACTTCGTTATCTCTAACGTTCATTCTCTCACGGATAGTACGAGCCATACGAGATAAACCAACACCAAACTGATTTGACATTTGCTCTCCTACAGTACGTACACGTCTGTTACTTAAGTGGTCAATATCATCAATCTCAGCCTTTGAATTGATTAACTGAATCAAGTGCTTAATGATAGTGATGATATCAAGTTTAGTTAAAACTTGCTGATCTAAATCTAAATCAAGATTTAACTTTTTATTGATACGGTAACGACCTACTTCTCCTAAACTATATCTAGTTTCACTAAAGAATAGTTTATCGATGATTCCACGAGCTGTTTCTTCATCTGGCGGTTCAGCGTTACGTAATTGTCTATATATATGTTCAACAGCCTCTTTTTCAGAGTTTGTTGGATCTTTTTGCAATGTATTGTAAATAATAGCATAGTCAGTTGTAAGACCTTCCTTGTGAATAAGGATTGTTTTAGAACCTGAATCAAGAATTTCTTGAATATGCTCTTTTTCTAATACTGTATCACGATCTATAACAACTTCGTTACGCTCAATAGATACTACTTCTCCAGTATCCTCGTCAACGAAATCTTCGTGCCAAGTATTAAGTACTCTTGCTGCAAGAGTACGACCTAGAACTTTTTTAAGTCCTGATTTTGAAACTTTAATCTCCTCTGCAAGATCAAAAATTTCAAGAATATCTTTATCTCTTTCGTATCCTATTGCACGAAGGAGAGTTGTTAAAGGCAACTTCTTTTTACGATCGATATATGCATACATTACACTATTAATGTCTGTAGCAAATTCGATCCAAGAACCTTTAAACGGAATTACACGCGCAGAGTATAATTTTGTACCATTAGCGTGGAAAGATTGTCCGAAGAATACACCTGGAGATCTATGCAATTGAGATACAACAACACGTTCTGCTCCGTTGATAACGAAGGTTCCACTAGGTGTCATGTAAGGTATAGTACCTAAATAAACATCTTGAACTATTGTTTCGAAATCTTCGTGTTCAGGATCTGTACAATAAAGTTTCATCCTCGCTTTTAGAGGTAAACTATATGTTAAACCTCTATCTATACACTCTGCAATAGAGTAACGAGGAGGATCGACGAAGTAGTCGATGAACTCTAAAACGAATTGATTTCTAGTGTCTGTAATTGGAAAGTTTTCAGTAAATGTTCTGAATAAACCTTCATCACCCCTGTCGTCTCCTTTGGTTTCTAATTGAAAGAAATCCATAAAAGATTTAATCTGAATATCAAGAAAATCAGGATATTCTAATTGATCTTTTATTGACGCAAAACTGATTCTACCGGTGTTATTTGTCAAAGCCAATGGACTAGAATTTTTGAAAATTACTAAGAAAAATATTTATACGCAAAAGGGTCTAGGTCAAAGAGTTGCACTCCCGACCTAAACCTTATTGTCTTTTTATTGTGAGATATTACTTAATCTCAACTTCAGCACCTACAGCTTCTAATTCTGTTTTAAGAGCTTCTGCCTCATCTTTAGAAATTCCTTCTTTGATTGGAGCTGGAGCAGAGTCAACTAATGCTTTAGCATCTTTAAGACCTAAACCTGCTAATTCTTTAACAGCTTTAACAACCTTAAGTTTTGATCCACCTGCAGCTTTTAAGATTACGTCAAATTCAGTTTTCTCTTCAGCAGCGTCACCTCCTGCAGCAGGTCCTGCAACAGCAACAGCAGCAGCTGGCTCGATACCGTACTCTTCTTTTAATATTGTAGCTAATTCGTTAACTTCTTTTACAGTAAGATTAACTAACTGCTCTGCAAATTCTTTTAATTCTGCCATTTTAATGTACTTTAAAAATTTTTAATACTTAGTTATATATATTATTGCGTAATATACAAATGATAATTACTCAGCTGGAGTCTCCTCTGTTTCTTCTGCTTTATCTTCGTCACGGTTAAGAAGTGCCGAGATAACGTTTTTAGCAGGAGATTGAAGAAGTGTAATAATATCTCCAATAAGCTCTTCGCGAGACTTGATAGCAACAAGTGTATCTAATTGGTCATCTCCAATGTAAACACCTTCTTGTACGTAAGCTCCTTTAAGAACAGGCTTATCCTTTTTCTTACGGAATTCTTTAATAACTTTTGCAGGAGCATTAGGAGCTTCTGAAATCATTATTGAAGTATTACCTTTAAGAACAGAAGGTAAATCACCAAATTCTTTATCTACATTTTCCATTGCTTTAGCAAGCAATGTATTTTTAACTACTTCAATACTTACATTTGCGTTAAAACACGCTCTACGTAAATTACTTGTAGATTCAGCATCCATAGCTGAAATGTCAGCAAGGTATATTGTCTTACTCTCAGTTAACAAAGTAGTCAAATTCTCTATAACTGTACTTTTTTCGTTTCTTGTCATGATTTAAGAATTTTTTTCTACTTATGATACACTTTTTGGATCTATTGCAATACCAGGACTCATAGTACTAGAGATGTAAATACTCTTGATATAAGTACCTTTTGCAGCAGTTGGTTTCAACTTTAGTAAAGTTGAGATTAACTCAGCAGCATTCTCCTTAATCTTCTCAGCCTCGAAAGAAACTTTACCGATTGCAGCGTGAACGATTCCTGTTTTATCAACTCTAAAATCAATCTTACCAGCCTTAACTTCTTTTACAGCTTTCGCTACATCCATAGTTACAGTACCTGTCTTAGGGTTAGGCATTAAACCTCTTGGTCCAAGGATACGTCCTAATGGTCCAATTTTACCCATTACAGAAGGCATAGTGATGATAACATCAACATCTGTCCAACCACTTTTAATCTTTTGTAAGTACTCATCAAGTCCAACATAATCAGCTCCTGCAGCTTTAGCTTCCTCCTCTTTATCTGGAGTAACTAATGCAAGTACTTTTACGTCTTTACCTGTTCCGTGAGGAAGAGTAACTACACCACGAACCATTTGATTCGCTTTACGAGGATCTACTCCAAGTCTTACTGCTAAATCTACAGAAGCATCAAAGTTTACGTTTGTAATCTCTTTTACCAATGCAGCTGCCTCTTCTAAAGTATAAAGCTTATTCTTTTCAACTTTAGAAATAGCGTCTTTTTGTTTTTTTGTCAATTTTGCCATTTTCTTAGAATAAGTTTATTGTTTAACAGGAGCTTCTCCTTTAACTGTTAGACCCATAGAACGAGCAGTTCCAGCAATCATAATCATAGCTGATTCGATTGTAAAGGCATTTAAATCTGCCATTTTATCTTCAGCAATAGCTCTTATTTGATCCCAAGTAACGCTAGCTACTTTTTTTCTATTAGGCTCTGGAGAACCTTTTTTAATCTTTGCCGCTTCCATTAATTGAACTGCAGCAGGAGGAGTTTTGATGATGAAATCAAAAGATTTGTCACCATAAACTGTAATTGCAACTGGTAAAACTTTTCCAGCTTTATCCTGTGTACGAGCGTTGAACTGCTTACAGAATTCCATTATGTTCACCCCTTTTGCTCCTAATGCAGGACCAACTGGTGGTGATGGATTCGCAGCTCCACCTTTTATTTGCAACTTAATCAGCGCACTAATTTCCTTTGCCATTTTACTTCTAGTTTTTCTAATATCTAAACGAATGTGGAAGCAGTCATCTATAGATATCAGATATTATATAATTAATAATAATTAAGATACTTTCTCTACTTGCATAAAGCTTAGTTCTAATGGTGTCTTTCTTCCAAAAATCTTAACCATTACTTCAAGCTTACGCTTCTCTTCGTGTATTTTCTCAATAGTTCCATTGAAGCCATTGAAAGGACCATCAATTACCTTTATAGTTTCTCCAACTATGTAAGGGATATTAACGTTTTGGTTAACTTCTTCCATCTCGTCAACCTGCCCAAGCATACGTCTAACCTCTGATTTTCTCATAGGAACAGGATCACCTCCTTTTGTTTCTCCTAAGAAACCAATCACTCCTGGTATAGATGTAATAGTGTGAGCAACTTCACCAACTAATGCAGCCTCGATAAAAACATAACCAGAAAAATATACTTTCTCCTTTTGTATTTTTTTACCTTGACGCAATTGGTAAACTTTTTCAGTAGGTACAATAACTTGCTCAACATAGTCGCCTAAATCACGACTCATTTCTAGCTCAATATATTGCTTTACCTTATTTTCTTGTCCACTTGCTGCACGTACTACGTACCATTTCTTTCCAGATTCGCTCATATGTAAATCTAAAATAGATTATTTAAAAAGTTCGAAATATGAATCTACTCCAAACTCAAAAAATTTATCTGCAGCAAATATAACTAGTGCTATCAATACAGATGAACTAGCTACTGTTACTGTATTAGACTGAAGCTCGTCCCACTTAGGCCATGTAGTTTTTTCTACCAACTCAGTGTATGCCTCTTTTATGAAATTTGACTTCTTTTCCATTTTCTATTGGATTTATTATTGCACGGGTGGTAAGGATCGAACTCACGACCTTTGGTTTTGGAGACCACTGCTCTACCAGCTGAGCTACACCCGTTTCTACATAAAGAAGGTGTCCAAGAACACCTTCTTTATTATATTTACTTTTTATTAAAGCATTTCAGTTACCTGACCTGCACCTACTGTACGACCTCCTTCACGGATAGCGAAACGAAGACCTACGTTCAATGCGATTGGTTGGATAAGTGTAACGTCAATAGTTAAGTTATCACCAGGCATTACCATTTCAACACCTTCTGGAAGAGTGATCTCTCCAGTTACGTCAGTTGTACGTACGTAGAACTGAGGACGGTATCTGTTGTGGAATGGAGTGTGACGTCCACCTTCTTCTT
>CAZIYK010000038.1:0-10958 GCA_964543445.1 uncultured Flavobacteriales bacterium | reverse complement strand
ACGGATATTGATGGAACTGTTCGTACCGATTTTGCTAATAATATGGCATCGTTAATTCACGGTCATGCTCACCCAAAAATAACAGAAGCAGTAATAGAACAAATCCAAAAAGGAACAGCTTACACTATGGGCACAGAGGCTGAAGTAAGGCATGCTGAACTTTTAATAAATAGGTCGCCAAACTTCGAGAAAATTCGTTTTATGAATTCGGGTACCGAAGCTGTGATGACAATGATTAAAGCATCGAGAGCATTCACAGGGAAACCAATGATAGCTAAAGCTGAAGGTGCCTATCACGGAACTTATGACTATGCCGAAGTTAGTCAGACTGCAAGTCCTGATAAATGGGGAGATATAGATAAACCTAATAAGGTGCCTGTTGCACAAGGAACACCTCAAGGAGTCTTAGATGATGTTATCATTTTTCCATATAACGACATACCTCGTACACTGAAATTACTAGATGAAAATGCCGATAAAATTGCATGTGTATTGCTTGATTTGGTATCGCATAGGGTAGGGTTGTTTCCTGCTGATGAAGAATTTGTAAAAGCTATTTACGATTGGACAAGAAGAAACGATGCACTTTTAGTATTCGATGAGGTGGTGACTTTTAGAGTTAATTATGGTGGAGCTCAACAATCATATTCGGTAAAACCAGATTTAACAGCTTTAGGAAAAATGATAGGCGGTGGTTTCCCTGTAGGAGCAGTAGCAGGAAGAGCCGATATTATGGAAGTTTTAGATCCAACAAAAAAAATATTGAAACATCCACATTCAGGAACCTTCTCGGCTAATCCAGTTACAATGACAGCAGGTAGAGTAGCTATGGAATTGTTCGATGAAAAAGCTGTAAATGATTTAAATAAACTAACAGCCACTGCTCGCAAGCAAATAGAAGAAGCAATAAAACTTGCAGATGTGCCTATTTCACTTACTGGTGCTGGTTCTATGTTTAGATTTCATTTCCGCGAAAATGCTCCAACAACGTATCGTGAAACCTATCAGAATAATGAAGAAAAAGCATTGATAACGGAGTTTTTAGATTATTTATTCTTCGAAGAAAATCTGATAATGATAAATACTCTTGCTTGTATGTTTGCTACATCCATGACGCAAAAAGATATAGATAAACTTACTGATGGAGTATTTAATGCGTTTAAATTGTTTAAATCAAGGATTGATGCCTTGAACAAAAAAATCAACTAAACTGATATTAACTCAATAATAATATGAAAAATGTATATATCTGCGATGCAATTCGCACACCTGTTGGACGCTATGGAGGAGCTTTATCTTCGGTAAGACCAGACGATTTAGCAGCCATACCTATGAAAGAATTAATGAAAAGAAATCCGGAAATGGATTGGAATGCAGTAGATGATATTTTTATGGGTTGTGCTAACCAAGCAGGAGAAGATAACAGGAATGTGGCACGTATGTCGTCGCTACTAGCAGGGTTTTCTGAAACAATACCAGGAGCAACAATAAATAGATTGTGTGGATCGGGAATGGATGCGATAGGAATCGCGGCACGAGCAATAAAATCAGGAGAAATAGAAGTAGCCGTTGCTGGTGGAGTAGAAAGTATGTCGAGAGCTCCTTTTGTAATGGGCAAAGCAGAAACTGCATTTTCGCGTAATGTAAAAATCTACGATACATCAATAGGATGGCGTTTCGAAAATCCAAAAATGAAAGAGATGTATGGTACCGAAGGTATGATACAAACTGCTCAAAACATTGCGGATGATTTCAATATCAGTCGCGAAGATCAAGATGCATTTGCACAGTGGAGTCAAGAAAAGGCAGCTGAAGCTCAAAAAAATGGTTTTCTTGCAAGAGAAATAGTTCCTGTAATGGTTCCTCAACGTAAAAAAGATCCAATAAAAGTTGATAAAGATGAGCATCCACGTTTAACTTCTTTAGAGAAATTAAATTCACTTAGAGCAATTACTAAAAACTCTAAAGGAGAAGCAGGAAGTATTACAGCAGGAAACGCATCTGGCGTAAATGATGGTGCTGCCGCATTGTTGATTGCATCAGAAGAAGCTGTAAAAAAATACAATCTTACGCCTAGAGTTAAAATATTAGGAATGGCAACTGCAGGAGTTATGCCTCGAATTATGGGAATGGGACCTGTGCCTGCTACTCGTAAAGTTTTAGAAAAAACGGGAATTAGCTTAGACGATATCGATATTATTGAATTAAACGAAGCTTTTGCAGCGCAATCGCTAGGATGTACACGCGAGTTAGGTATTGACGACAAAGATCCTAGAATAAATCCACTTGGTGGGGCTATTGCATTAGGGCATCCACTAGGAATGAGTGGTGCAAGAATAGTTACAAGTGCTTACTATCAGTTATTAAATACCGATGCCAAAAGAGCTCTTTGTACAATGTGTATAGGTGTGGGGCAGGGAATAGCTATGGTATTAGAAAAGTGCAGTGAATAAAAAATTGTATCTTAGTAAATTAAAGGGTTCAATTTTCGCAAATCAAACACTTATTCATAAGTTTGCCGCACAAATAAACTAGATATGATAAAAGAGAATTTCATCGAATATATAGGAAACAGCATCATAAAAAATTGGGATAAGACTGCACTTTCTGACTTTAATGGAAAAGATTATAAATATTCTGACGTAGCAAAGCAAATAGCTAGAATACATATTTTATTTGAGGAAGTTGGACTAGAGAAAGGAGATAAGGTTGCTTTAATTGGTAAAAATTCTTCGAGATGGGGGATGGCATTTTTGGCAACTGTTAGTTACGGAGCAGTTATAGTTCCTATACTTCCTGATTTCTTACCTAAAGATGTTCATAAAATTACAAATCATTCCGATTCTAAGTTTTTATTTTCATCAGATGCAATTCTTAAATCATTAGATTTAGATGAGATGCCTGCTTTAGAAGGTGTTTTTTCTGTAGATACATTTAAACTTGTTCTATCACGAAATCAAAAAGTAGAGGAAGTAGATACGGCAATTGAAGAATATTGTAAGAAGAAGTACAATGGGAAATTTTCTCCTGATACATTTAGTTTACCTAAAATACCAAATGATGCGTTAGCTGAAATTAGCTATACATCAGGTACAACAGGAAATTCTAAGGGAGTAATGTTGCTTCACAATAGTTTAGCAGCAAATATCAGATTTGCAATTAATCACATGCCTTTGGTTGCAGGGGATTCTATAGTTTCATTCTTGCCAATGGCTCATGCTTATGGATTAGCATTTGAATTTCTATTTCCATTCACCTTAGGGTGTCATATTAATTTCCTTACAAAAACACCAACACCTCAAATTATAACTGATGCATTTCAGAAAATAAGACCGAGGTTAATATTATCGGTACCTCTTGTAATAGAAAAAATCTACAAGAAAAAAATAATGCCAAAAACAGAGGTCAATCCTGTAAAGACACTTCTTAAGATTCCAATTATCAATAAAGTTGTTCGAAAGAAAGTTCTTGAAGGAGTTATGGAAGGGTTTGGAGGAAACTTTGTAGAAATCATTGTAGGTGGAGCTGCCCTTTCAGAAGAGATAGAAAAGTTTTTCAGAAAAATTGGACTTCCTTTCACTATTGGATATGGAATGACGGAATGTGGTCCATTGGTTGGTTATGCAAGTGCCAAAGAGTTTAGATTAGGATCGTGTGGTAAACCTGTTGATACGCTAGAAGTGAAAATAGATTCTAAAAATCCTCAGACCGAAGTTGGTGAAATTTTGATAAGGGGAGAGCATGTAATGGTTGGATATTACAAAAACGAAGAGGCTACAAAAACTGCTATCGATGAAGATGGTTGGTTGCATTCTGGCGACCTAGGAGTAATGGATAAAGATGGATTTATCTACATAAAAGGTCGTAGTAAGAGTATGATTTTAGGACCATCAGGACAAAATATTTATCCCGAGGAGATTGAATCAATGATTAATAACAGATCTTTTGTTGGAGGATCGGTAGTAAAAATGGAGGATAATAAATTAGTCGCTCTTATTTACCCTGATCCTGATAGAGTAAGAGAATCAGGTATATCGCAAGAAGAACTTTTAAATAAGCTTGAGAAATACAGAATTCGTGTTAATGAACAATTACCTGCTTATATGCGAGTAGCGAAATTCATTATCCACGAGGAAGATTTCAAGAAAACACCTAAGCAAAGTATTAAGAGGTATTTGTACCAATAAAATTCTAAAAATCCGATAAGTTTAGAGCTTATCGGATTTTTTACTTTATATCAAAACCTTAACAACCACTTTTGATGATTGGGTAGCTTTATCAAGATGAACACTTGGCGAGTGTAAATCGTTAGGGAAGAAAATTGCAAACATACCTTTGTTGAATTTTACATATTCTAGTTCTGCGTCGTAAAGTTCAAAATCTTCATCTGCATCATAATCTTTGTGAATAGGTTGAGAATCTTTAATTGCAAATCCCAATATTTCTTCTCCATCAAAAACATATTGAACATCAATGTATTTACGGTGGACTTCTGGTTTTTCTGTTTTTGCATCTACCGTTTCAAAGCGATTTACAATTGCAAAAATTTCATCCTTAACTACATCGTAAGTTCCATTTTCTAGTTTTGTAAAATCTGTTTCAGAAATATATTTAAGTGCCTTATCTATTCTAGAACCAAGACCTTGATATTGTTTCACATTTTCAATTCTATCTAAAATCATAATTATTGTTTTTCTATTCCTTCAAGTATTTTTTGAACTTCAGCATCTGTTTTATGTAAAATATCTTTGCACACTTTTATCAACTCCGATGCTCTTTTTACCTTGTCTGCTAACTCATCTACCGAAATATCGGCATTTTCTATTTTATCAACAATATCTTCTAACTCAGAAATTGCATCTTCGTATTTCATTTTATTATCAGCCATAATTTTATTTTTTTGAAGTTTTTAAAATCTTGCTTTCTATCTTTTTATCAAAAGTTTCTATTTCTACCACATCGCCTTCAGTTGCACTAGATACTCCATCTGTAGAGCCATTGATTCTTGTAATTGAATATCCTCGTTTTAATACATTTTCTGGATTCAATAATTTAACCTTGTCTGCAAACGAATTTAATTTCTGATTTTGATTAGAATAGAAAACAGATGAAGTATTTTTTAATTTCAATGATAGGTTATTTACAACATGCCTGCCTTCTTGGATTTTATCTTTTGTCAGATATTTGATATTCATACTAATATTTGAAATGCTTTCATTTTCTCTATTTAGTAAATCTTTGGTTTTTGATTTTAATGTCTTAGAAAAATCATCGATAGAATAATGCTGACTCTGTAAAAGTAATTTCACGTCAGACTCAAAAATACTTGATAGATTTTGAATTTCGAGAAACTTATCCTGAATTACCTTCTCAGCATAGAAAGCCAATGAGTTTTCAGAGCTCAACAGTCGTGAATTAAAATCATCGAATTTAGCTAACACAAAATTAGCTAAAGCTGTTGGAGTAATTAAATTCTGAAATGACACCATTTCTACAACAGTTAGATTTGTAGCATGACCAATACCTGTAATTATTGGCAACGGAAATTGAGCAACAGCACTTGCCAAACTAAAGCTATCATAACAACTTAATCCTACTTCTCCGCCACCTCCACGGATAATTGCTAGTACATCAAATTCGTCTCTTCTCTGCCTCACAGCATCTAGTTGCCTACGTATTGATTCTACAGCTTTATCGCCTTGTAGTAATGCTGGAAACAATTCATAATCGACAATAAACTTTTTGGAATTGCCTTCGAGAGTTTCTATAAAATCGTGATATCCTTTTGATGTTTCAACAGAAATAACAGCGATTCGTTTTGGTAAAACAGGAAAATCAAAAAGCTTATTCTTATCAAATAGATTCTCAGATTTTAGTTTTTTTATTGTTAACTGTCGTTCCCTCTCTAAAGCACCTAGAGTGTATGTTGGATCAATATCAATTATTTTCAGTGATATCCCATGAGTAGGGGTGAAATTTACTTCTACCAAAAGCAACAGTTCTATTCCATCTACAAACTCATTTTTAGTTACTGTTTCAAATTTAGTTTTGATTCGTCTGAAATCTGTAGCCCACATTATTGATCTAATTTCAGCAACAGTTTTACCCTCGCGTTTTTCCATCAACAATGGGTAAGCATGACCACTGTGAGGATAGAAATTAACCTTAGTCATTTCGGCCTTTACCCATATAGGTTTCTTCCAGAACTTTTCGAACATACGTTGAACGCTCTGTAATAAATCTAATAATGAATGATGTTGCGTTGCTTTTGACATTGAATTGCTGTAAATAAAAAATCGAGAACATAAAAATAAGTTTTTTACGCTCTCGATTTAAAGAAAAAGGAATTAATAAGACTATATATCCATTTCTAATTCTTTTTCATATTTAACAATCATATTATTAATCAATTTACCTGATAAGAATACAATAGTAAGTAGAAAAGCAAAAAATCCTCCTAATAAAGGATAGTTACGTTTCAATCCTCCTAATCTCTTACCTACAGGGTTGAAGCTAGAAACAACATTTATAACTTCGTTTTCTTCCGTAAGTTGTTTATTAACATCTATAAGTGCTTGATTCATTCTCATGTATTTATCAAAAACAACAACCTCTTTATCGTCTTTAGCTGTATTTCCTAAGTATATACTTGTACCGTTGACCTCTTTTTTACTTTCAGCAAGCATTACTTTTTTATACAAAGTACGTAGAGTATCTAGCTCTCCCATGTTTGCTTCAATTGCTTTTTTTCTAGACATTAAGTTAGCATATGAAGTTGTTTTAACTTGATTATAATAATCATTCCTAATAATTGATGATATAATAGGACTACGCAACTTTCCAAAAATGTATTTATCTTTAGATTCAACCGTTACAATATGGAATTTAAAAGATTCAGTAGGTTGATTTTTTATGAATTTTTTATAATCTATTTTATTAACAATCGTACTGTCTAGATTAGATACAAACCTCTTAAATGCTAGTAATGTCTCATTTTCATTAGTATAAGGTTCTACGCTAAATCTCTTTATGTTTTTAGCTTCTTCTTCTGATATATTAAGACTCGTTGCTAAGCGTTTATAGTCTTTCAAAGAAACCAAACTCTGATAATAATCTATATTTTTGTATAACTGCATGGTAGAACCAAAGTTAGGTTGTACTGTCATAGATGATTCGTAAACAGGAATTTCTATATAATGCTTATATATCCATCCCAATGAATAGCCTAGAATTGTGGCAGCCAATAAAACTAACAGATGTTTCTTTATAAAAATAACCCAATACATTGCCCATCTAAACATGGTAGAAAAGATTGACCCTATAAATCTAAAAATATTAGAGAACCCCTTTCCTATCAAAGAAAATAATTGTCCTAAGTCAATTTCCTCTTCGTTAGATTTATATTGAGAATTATTATTATTCTGATTTTTTTCTTCCATCTTTAATTTGTTTTTATAAGCTGCGAAATTAATCAAGTTAAATCACTAACCAAAATTAAAACTTACCATTTAATTATTATTGCAGAACAAATGATTACACATGATAATATAACATCATAGTGAGATAATAGTTAAATGATAATCATTTCATAAAAAGAAAGTATTTTTGGCATTCGCATAATTGAATTTTTATTCAATCTAATAGAAAGTTAATCATAAAAATAACAAATGAAAAAATTATTATTAAGCTTAATAGCTTTTGTAATGTTACTACCTGTAGGTGTAAAGGCCGATGAAGGTATGTGGCTTCCAATGTTCATAAAACGTTTGAACTACGTTGATATGCAAAACGAGGGGTTAAAACTTACTCCCGAAGAGATTTACAGCATAAACCATGCAAGTTTAAAAGATGCTATAGTCAATTTTGGAGGATTCTGTACAGGTGAAGTAATTTCTGATCAGGGATTAATTCTTACTAATCACCACTGTGGTTATGGTGCAATTGCAGAATTTTCTAACGAAGAGCACGATTATCTAACTAATGGATTTTGGGCTTACGACAAATCTCAAGAATTAAAACCAAAGAGCTTGTTTGTGTCTTTCTTGGTTCGTATGGAAGATGTAACTGACGAAATTCAGAAACAATTATCTCCTGATATGACTGAGCAAGAGCGTGAAGCAAAAATAGCTCAATTGAAAGCAACAATTGCTAAGCAAAAGACCGAGGGGACTAGTTATAGAGGTGTAATTAAAGATTTCTATAAAGGAAATGAGTTTTACTTATTTATCTACAACGATTACACAGATGTTAGACTAGTTGGAGCTCCACCATCATCAATTGGTAAATTTGGAGGAGATACTGACAATTGGATGTGGCCTCGTCATACTGGAGATTTCTCAATATTTAGAGTTTATGCTGATAAAGATGGAAATCCTGCTGAATATTCTAAGGACAATGTGCCCTTAAAACCAAAGCACCACCTATCTATAAACCTTAATGATAAAAAAGAAGGTGATTTTGCAATGATAATGGGGTATCCAGGAAGTACTGAAAGATATCTTCCATCGTGGGGAATAAAACAAGCTATTGAAGTTTATCATCCTGCAAATATTAAGATCAGGAAGGCAAAACTTGATGTTATGAAAAGTTACATGTCTAAATCAGACAAGGATCGTATTGATTATTCATCGACTTACGCAGGATTAGCCAATTATTGGAAAAACAGTATTGGAATGGTTCAAGCATTGACTAAGCTTAATACAATTGAGAAGAAACGAGAAATAGAAAAACAGTTTACAGATTGGTATAATAGCGATCCAAAACTAAAAGAGAAATATGGCAATACATTAAATCTTTTCGAAGAATACTACAACGAAACTAACGATTTAAGAGAAGCATATACTTTACTTTATTACGGAGCTGTGAGATATAGCGATATTATTGGTTTTGCTTCGTCTATGCAACAGGAGCTAACTAATTATGAAAAATCTGATGAAGCAAAAAGAGAAGAGTTAAGACCTAAACTAGAAAAGAAAATCAATGATTTCTTTGATAAGCACAATCTTAATCTTGAAAATGATGGTTTGGTTGCTCAGTTAAATATTTACACTGCGGATGCCGCACAGAAATATCAACCAGAGTTGTTGGTAGAAATGGCATCTGATAATAAAGGAGATTTCAAAAAAGATATTGACAAGCTTTTTGATCGTTCTATTTATACAAACCAAAGTAAGCTATTGAAGTTTTTAGATAAGCCAAAATTGAAGTATGTCAATAAAGATAAGTTAGGACAATTAGCTACAACGCTTACAGATTACAGAATAGAATTAAAAGCAGCAATGAAACCATTCAAGTACAAAAGCGATAAGGCGTACCGTTTGTTTGTAGCTGGTTTACGAGAAATGAATCCTGATAAAGCGTATGCTCCTGATGCTAACTTCACAATGCGTTTAACTTATGGACAGATTCTTCCTTACGATGCACGTGATGCTGTAAAATATAAATACACAACAACTATTGAAGGAATCATGCAGAAGAAGGATAATTCTAATCCTGAATTTGTTGTTCCTGATAAACTAGTTGAATTGTACAACGCAAAAGATTACGGACAATATGCAAATAGTAATGGAGAGCTGACGGTTTGTTTCTTGTCTAACAACGATATTACTGGAGGTAATTCAGGATCGCCAGTGATTGATGGAGAAGGAAATTTAATAGGAACTGCTTTTGATGGCAACTGGGAAGCAATGAGCGGTGATGTTGAATTCGAAAAAGATCTTCAACGTACTATATCTGTCGATATTCGTTACACACTTTTCATAATAGATAAATTTGCAGGTGCAAAGAATTTAATTGACGAGATGACAATTATAAAGGATTAAAAACTATTCTAATTATATACTTAAAGACCACGTTTTAACATGTTTGAAACGTGGTCTTTTGTTTAATAATGAGAAAATCTAATACAAGAAAAAGGCTACCAAACGGTAGCCTCTGTTTTATTGTAATACACAATCAGTCTTAGTTTAGAATAGAGTTTGTCCTTGGTATGTACTAGTTTCACTTAGTGGAACAATAGGACCAGAGAAAGTTGCTCTAGCACCAGATGTACCAGTGTTAATTGTAGCTCTACCTATTCCGCTAGAGTTAACATCTATTCTCACTGTAGCCCAACCTAGGGTACCATTCAAATCAAATTGAACTGAAGGCATTTTTCCTTCAGCTTTCTTTACTTTGTAGTTTCTTACATTTCCATCTAATGTAATTCCTCCTACGCCGTTCCATCCAACAAGTTGATTGAATGATAGCTGTACAGTACCAACTCCATCGTCAATTTTTACAAAGTTGATAGATGGGTTCAACTGAAAGCTTCTTCCTTTTTTAGAATAAACAGTAGTAGCTTCTAGAACAAACGATTTTTTCTCAAACATTTCTGTGTACTTTTTAATTTGAGCATCAAGAACTGCTTGTTCTTCAGGAGTAAGTGGTTTACTAGGGCCACACGAAACTAAAGCTAGCGTAGAAATCATGGCTAACAAAAATATTACCTTTCTCATAATAATCTCAATTTTATAGTTGTTAATACAACCATGAAATTACAATAAAAATTTATACAAAAGTAGCCGGTTTTGTAAAAATAATATTTATAGTATTGCGTGGTTCTCTGAATCTAATTTTATGAAAATAAATAATAATATGGTGAATCCCCATAGGGACGACCCTCCATAACTGTAAAATGGGAGAGGGATACCTATTACTGGTGCAATACCAGTAACCATGGCAATATTGATAGCGAAGTGAAATAAAAATATCATCGCAACAGAATATCCGTAAACTCTGCTGAAAGTTAGTTTTTGTTTCTCTGCTTTATACAGGATTCTACCTATAAACAAGCTAAAAAGTAAAATAAACATTACACTTCCTATAAATCCCCATTCTTCTCCAACTGTACAGAAGATAAAATCGGTACTCTGTTCTGGTACAAAATCACCTTTAGTTTGAGTGCCCTCTAAGAAACC
>CAZIYK010000037.1:0-11172 GCA_964543445.1 uncultured Flavobacteriales bacterium | reverse complement strand
TAACCTCTAGAAGACATTTTAGCATACTTATCTTCATCAAACTTATAAAGCTTAGATTCTTTACCACTACTTGTTTCTATGGTCTTATTTAAATCAATAAGAAGCTTAGAATTAAATATTTTCTTTCTAAAATTTCTTTTATCAAATGATTTTTTCAATGCCTCTTCGTATAACGATTGTAATTGAGCAATAGTAAACTCTTTTGGCAATAAATTAAATCCTACAGGACGACGTTTCACCCTTCTTTTCAATCGTTCTTTAGCAAAATCTACAATAGTGTTATGGTCGAATGCTAAATCAGGAATTTCGTCGTAAGCAAACCATTTCAGACCTCTTTCTTTGAACTTTTCAGCCTCGTCGTGATTATATCTTATCAAACCGTAATATCCAATATTAATAACCCTACCCAACGGATTTCTAAAAACTTTACCACTTGCATTAAGCTGTTCAATGTATGCATGATCAGATCCAATAGATGATATCAGAAGCTTTCTCACATTTAAATCTATACTCTCGTTTGGTTTTATATATTTCGAAGGTAAAATGTATGCTCCCTTAAAAGGCTCTTCATCGTTGTACTTCAACAATATATGTAGTTTATCTAAATCAAAACCGAAGATCACTAACGATGTAGACAATGCGACATTAAAATACTCTTCTATGTCTTTTCTTTCCATAATAAAACTTTATTTCCATTTCCAATTCAACAAATATAATGTAGAAAGTTATGTTTTCATAACAAAGAATGCATCACATAGTTGCATTACTCCAAAACAAACATCGAAATATGTATGAATAATGTAATTATTGCGTAAAAACAAAAACATATTTCACTAAAAACATATTCAAAACTTACGATATGTACAAAAATGACTTTTGTCATATTCTATATTGTAAGCAAGACTTGATTTCATTACTTTTGTATGCATCAAAATAGACAAACAAAATGAAAACAAGCAATATAGATAGTAGTGCAGAATTATCATTCGAAGAATTTAAAAAAGCAATTTTAGAAGATTACAAACTTGCTGTAACTAGCCGAGAAGCTAGTTTGCTAGGAAGAAGAGAAGTGCTTACTGGTAAAGCTAAATTTGGAATTTTTGGTGATGGTAAAGAACTACCAAATATTGCAATGGCAAAAGTTTTTAGAAAAGGTGATTTTAGATCTGGATATTATCGCGATCAAACATTTATGATGGCAATCGACGAATATTCAGTTCAACAGATGTTTGCTACACTTTATGCTCATGCTGATTTAGAAGCCGATCCTGGATCTGGTGGACGTCAGATGAGTGGTCATTATTCTACGCGTAGTATAAATGCTGATGGTACTTGGAGAAACCTAACGGAACAATACAATTCTAGTGCCGACATCTCTCCTACTGCTGGTCAAATGCCTAGATTGTTAGGTCTTGCTCAAGCATCTAAAGTTTATAAAAATATTGAAGAGCTTAAAGATTGGACTAATTTCAGTAAAAATGGTAACGAAGTAGCATTTGGTACTATTGGTAACGCAAGTACATCTGAAGGTTTATTCTGGGAAACAATGAATGCTGCAGGAGTTTTGCAAGTTCCTATGATAATGTCGGTTTGGGACGATGAATACGGAATTTCTGTACATGCAAAAGATCAGACAATAAAAGAAAGTATCTCTGAAGCTCTAAAAGGATTTCAAAGAGATGAAAACAACAAAGGTTTCGAAATTTTAACTGTTAAAGGTTGGGACTACCCTGCTCTGATAGATACTTATACAAAAGCTGAAAAAGTAGCTAGAGAAGAGCATGTGCCTGTACTTGTTCACGTAACCGAACTTACTCAGCCTCAAGGCCACTCTACATCTGGTTCTCACGAAAGATATAAAAGTGCTGAGCGTTTGCAATGGGAAAAAGATTTTGACTGTATAGTTAAAATGAAAGAATGGATGCTCGACAAAGGAATTGTTGAGAATGAAGAAATTCTTTTAGAAATTGAAAAGTCAGCAAAAAAACACGTAAGAGAAGAAAAGGGTATTGCTTGGAAAAAGTATATAACTCCAATAAAACAAGTTCAGAAAGAAGTTTTCTCTATGCTTAAAGAACTAGCTTCTAAAAGTAAAAGAGGACGTAAAATTGCCGAATACAACGCAATGCTTGCCGAAATAAAAGAACCTGGATTTAAAGAATCCATTCAAGCAGCAAGAATTGCTCTAAGATATTGTGCAAAAGAAGATTTCGAAATAAAAAATAAAATCCAAGATTGGATAAAAGAATTCAACCTAAGAATGCAGAGCAACTACAGCTCTCACGTTTGGAGTGAAACTGAAAATGCTGCTCGCAAAATACAAGCCATCCCTCCTACCTACGACGATGATGCTAAGATGGTTGATGCAAGAATTGTACTTAGAGATAACTTCGATAAAATATTTGAAACTAGACCAGAAGTAATCACTTTTGGAGAAGATACCGGAACAATTGGTGATGTAAACCAAGGAATGGAAGGTCTTCAGAAAAAATATGGAAAAACAAGAATTGCCGATACCGGAATTCGTGAAGCAACAATTATAGGTCAAGGTATTGGTATGGCTATGCGTGGACTTAGACCTATTGCCGAAATTCAATATCTCGATTATTTAATGTACGGTTTACAAACAATTAGTGATGATTTAGCATCGCTACATTACCGTACAGTAGGTGGTCAGCGAGCACCTATGATTATTCGTACTCGTGGACACAGACTAGAGGGAGTTTGGCATGCAGGTTCTCCTTTAGGAAAATTGATTAATGCAATGCGAGGAGTTAATATCCTTGTACCTAGAAACATGACTATTGCTGCTGGTTTCTATAACACTCTTTTGCAATCCGACGAACCTGGTTTGGTAATTGAGCCTTTAAACGGATATAGAAAAAAAGAAAAAATGCCTAACAATCTGGCTGAATACAGAACTCCAATTGGTGTAGTAGAAATAACAAAACAAGGTACTGATATAACTTTGGTTAGTTATGGTTCTACTTTCCACATTGTTGCTGATGCTGCTAAACAGTTAGAAGAAGTTGGAATTAGTGCCGAGGTAATAGATATTCAATCTATGCTACCTCTTGATTTAAACCACGATATAGCAAAATCTATTGCCAAAACTAATAGGTTATTAATCATCGATGAGGATCTTCCACATGGTGCTTCTGCATATTTATTACAAAAAATAGTAGAACAACAGAAAGCGTACAAATACCTAGATAGTGCTCCTAAAACACTTACAGCAAAAGAACACAGACCTGCTTATGCTTCTGATGGAGACTATTTTTCTAAACCATCTGCCGAAGATGTTTTTGATACTGTCTATGAAATAATGCACGAGTTTAATCCTAAAAAATACCCTGAGATGTACAACTATAAATATTCTGATTTATTGGTTGGATATAAGTAGAATCGCAAAATCTACAATGACTACAAAACAAAAACAGCAAATAAGAATTAACCTATTTGCTGTTTTTTGCTTTTAATAAATAGTGATTAACCTAAATAACTATTTCTTCTTTGTTGTTTTAGGAAGCAAATCCTTCGCATTTTTAACTTTTTGCTTTGTTATAGCATAATCAATTACTTCCTTCATATCAGTTACATAATGGAAAGTTAATCCCTTAATGTATCTTTCTTCAATTTCGTTAATATCTCTTTCGTTTTCTTTACTCAAAAGAATTTCCTTGATATTTGCCCTCTTTGCAGCTAGGATTTTCTCCTTTACACCACCAACAGGCAAAACTTTTCCTCTAAGAGTTATCTCGCCAGTCATAGCAAGTCTATTTCTTACTTTACGCTGAGTAAATACAGAAACTAACGAAGTTAACATTGTTACACCCGCCGAAGGACCATCTTTTGGAGTAGCACCTTCAGGAACGTGGATGTGTACATTCCATTTTTTGAAAACTTCTGGATTTATTCCAAACTCTTCAGCATTAGCCTTTATAAACTGTAATGCTATCTGAGCAGACTCTTGCATCACCTTACCAAGGTTACCAGTCATAGTCAGATTGCCGTTACCCGGTGTAAGTATTGACTCTATAAACAGAATATCTCCTCCTACCGAAGTCCAAGCCAAACCTGTAACCACACCAGCTACATCGTTTCCTTGATATTTATCTCTTTCTAAGTGAGAAGCTCCAAGAATTTCTACAATTCTTTCGTCAGAAATTTTCACATCATACTCCTCCTCCATTGCTACGTGTTTAGCTACATTTCTAACAATTTTTGCTAGTTGTTTGTCTAATCCACGAACTCCAGATTCTCTAGTATAACCTTCAACTATTTTCTCTAACTGTTTCTTAGCTATAGAAATATGTTTTGGCTCTAAACCGTGTTCTTTTATTTGTTTTGGCAAAAGATGACGTTTAGCAATCTCTACTTTTTCTTCAATAGTATATCCCGAAATATCAATAATCTCCATTCTATCTCGCAAAGCAGGCTGAATAGTACTAAGATTGTTTGCTGTAGCAATGAAAAGAACTTTTGATAAATCGTAACCCATCTCTAGGAAATTATCATAAAATTCTGAATTCTGCTCTGGATCCAATACTTCCAACATTGCAGATGAAGGATCACCTTGATTGCTAGAAGACAACTTATCTATTTCGTCCAAAACAAATACAGGATTAGATGTTCCTGCTTTTTTCAAAGACTGAACAATTCGTCCTGGCATTGCTCCAATATATGTTTTTCTATGACCTCTAATTTCTGCCTCATCTCTAAGACCTCCCAAAGAAATCCTAACATATTTTCTACTTAAAGCTTCAGCAATAGAACGTCCTAATGAAGTTTTACCAACTCCTGGAGGTCCGTACAAACAAATTATTGGCGATTTCATATCACCTTTTAATTTAAGAACTGCCAAATGCTCTATAATTCTATCTTTTACCTTTTCTAAACCATAATGATCTCTATCTAGCACTTTCTTAGCATGCTTAAGATCAAAATTGTCTTCAGAATATTCTCCCCAAGGCAAATCAAGAAGTAAATCTAAATAATTGCGTTGTACTGAATACTCAGCAACCTGAGGATTCATACGTTGAAGTTTACCTAACTCTTTCTCAAAAACAGCTGCTACCTCTTCACTCCACTTCTTTGTTTTAGCCTTCTCGCGCATTTCTTCCAACTCCTCTTCGTAAGAAACTCCTCCGAGCTCCTCCTGAATAGTTTTCATTTGTTGATGAAGAAAATACTCTCTTTGTTGCTGATCTATATCAACCTTAACTTTAGACTGAATATCGTTTTTAAGTTCTAGCTTTTGTAACTCAACAGTTAAGAATTTCAGACCTTTTAAAGCTCTTTCTTTTAAATCATTAATTTCCAACAAACCTTGCTTGTCTTTAACATCAAGGTTCATATTAGATGAAATGAAATTTACTAAGAAAGGTACGCTCTCTATATTTTTAATAGCAAATGTTGCTTCCGAAGGAATATTCGGATTTTCCTTAATTATACGTATAGATAAATCCTTGAGAGAATCTACAATAGCTTTAAACTCTTGATCTTCTGAGTATTCACGTTGTTCGGGAAGTTCAGAAACCTTTGCCTTGATGTAAGGTTCTTCTTCTAAAATCTCATCAATATTAAAACGTTTCTTACCCTGAATAATAACAGTTGTGTTACCATCAGGCATTTTAAATACTCTAATGATTTTTGCTATAGTACCAATATGATTTAAGTCGGCAGGTTTAGGATTTTCTACATTTGCATCTATCTGAGAAACAACACCTATGGTCTTATCTCCAGCATTTGCATCCTGAATTAATTTAATCGACTTATCCCTTCCGGCTGTAATAGGAATTACAACTCCTGGAAAAAGAACAGTATTGCGCAATGGCAAAATAGGAAGTATTTCAGGTACTTCCTCATTATTAAGTTCCTCCTCATCTTCAGGCGTCATCAACGGAATAAAATCCGTATCCTCATCCATCATATGCTGTAGCGATATATTATCCATATTTATCATATTCTTTTTTATTCTAAATTGTTATTTCAGGACAACGTGTCATATTTTACTAGTCATAAAAGACTAGCAACACGAATATTAATGACAAACCTGTCATCATAAACCCTAAATACTCAAATTAAATTAATGCTATTACTTATGGTCAATTACTGTGCCATCTTTTGCAATAAACAAACTATTTTAATCAAGCTTGCGAATTTACTAAATATGCTTGAAATTACCCCTAAAGAATTTATTTATCTGAACTCATCATTGCCCTACTCCACAATCCATGTTTGCTTAGCAATTTATGATGCTTATAAACTCATCTCTAACTTTTAAATCTCAAAAAAATATTCCGAAGAAAATACAAGACATTTGTATCTTAAATTGTATTTTTGCAGAACTTATTAATTTTAAGAGATAAAAAAATGACTAGAAAATGTATTGTTTGCGGTAAAACTCACGAAGAGATTCCTGTGACTAAGTTTTACTATAAAGAAACTGAGTTTTATATTTGTCCTCAACACATTCCGATGTTGATACACAAACCAACAGAATTAGCAGATATGCTTCCTGGAGCAGAAGAATTCCCTGCAGGTTAGTATTTTCAGAATTAAATTCTTTCAAACAGCAAATGGATAATTTGCTGTTTTTTTGTGCTCTAAAATATTGTTTTAAAGATAATTTTCATATCCGCTAAAAAAGACCAATTCTCTAGATATTGCCTATTGATTCTAACTTTATTAGGCCAAATTACTTCATCATTATACTTCTGCTTATCTTCTTGTTCTGCTAACAAGTGTTCCTCATTTTTGTAATAAAGTGTTGCAGGACCAGTAATCCCAGGCTTAACAGAAAGTATAATCCTATCTTTTCCTTCTAACTTATCAGCATACCCCACAACATCTGGCCTTGGACCTACAAAAGACATATCTCCTTTTAAAATATTAAAAAGCTGTGCCAATTCATCGAGTTTTGTTTTCCTTATAAAATGACCAAATTTTGTAACTCTAGGATCATCCTCTGCTGTAATAACATCTCCACTCTGCACATCCATCGATCTGATTTTGTAAATTCTAAATACCTTACCATCTTTACCCACTCTTTCTTGAGTAAACACACCAAATTTACCCGTAGAAAATGTCGAGATTAAAATCAATATAAATATTAATGGCAACAACAATATTATCAGCACAAAGGCTAATGTATAATCAAATATATCCTTAAAAATTCTTCCCATTATTTATCATTTCGCTTATAAAATACAAAACCATTTTTTTCTCCTATCACATCAAGATTTTTATGCTTTTTTAAAACTTGTTCCTTTTGTGTGATTCTCGATATAAAATACGCTGGCTTATCAATATCGCCGTTCAACAACCAATCCGTATTATTGTGATTAGGATTTTTTTGAGGTTGCTTATCAGAATAAAATAAATATGCGTAAGACTTATACATCAAAGGTGCAACATAAGCAGAATCGTCAGTGAATTTCTGAAAAAACTCTATTGCTGCATTTTGAGTATACTTTTCAATCTTAGGTACATTTACCGCAGTAAAAACAAACATCGTTATCATTACAGCCACATTTAATACTATCATTCTAACTCCCGCATTGAACGTTTTATTGAACAAAGCAAATAGTATAGCCACCAACAAAAATAGCCCTATAATACCTTCGAATCCAGTCCAATTAACAACTGCATCCATATTAGCTTTTGCAAACTCATCGCCAATAAGTGACGATGTTTTAAGTTTATCAGTATTCATACCCACCACAGGTAATAACAACATCAATAAAGTCCAAATAAAACCAACAAAAGACAAAGCTACTGTCATCCACTTACTCCATCTAATTCTTTCGTTCATAAGATAATAAACTGTATGAGCAGCCAAGAAAGTCAACGAAAAATATGTCATTGATGAATAATGTACAATTTTAGTTTTAACCGATGAAAAAACAATAAGTACTACCCAAAACAAAATTTTCATCATCAATGTTAAATGCTTCTGCTTTGTGTTATCCGAAACATTTCTGCCAAAAGATTTAATTGCAAGGATAGCAGCCGGAAAAACTCCAATAAACAAAACTACCGAGTGATAATACCATGGTTGCTCATGATCAGCAACATTCTTTGACAATAAATCAATCTGTACTTGTATGAATTCGTAAATAACATTTTCGTTCCCTCGTAGATATTCAATTATAAACCACGATCCTCCCGTAACAAGTAAAACAGAAAAAAATATTGCAAAATCTAAAACTGAAGGAAATCCTTTGAACCGTTTAATTACAAAATAAACTCCAAGTGTTAAAAGCATTAAAAGTAAAGCCACGGGGCCTTTGGTAAGTATTCCTAGTCCTATGGCCATTCCTGCCCAAACTAGATTCCATTTGTTTCTGTTCTCAGTTTCATCGAGAAATCTTGTTGCATAATAAACACCAAGAAATATAAAAAAATTGAACCAAGGATCTATAATTCCTGATTTAAAATAAAAGAACGGCAATATTGACCCTGCATAACTGAGTACCCACAACAATCCAAACTTAGTATCGTAATATCTTTTACCTATATTAAAAATAAGAAGTAATGATAACACTCCAACTATTGCATTAGGAAAACGAGCTGCAAACTCATTTATTCCAAACAAATGCATTGACAATGCTTGCATCCAAAAGAAAAGTGGTGGTTTCTCGAAAAAAGTCTGATAATCTATCTGTACAATAGAATAATTGCCAGTAAGAATCATTTCTCTAGCTGCCTCAGCAAAATTTATCTCATCCCAATCAAATAGATGTACAGCTCCCAAAAAAGGGATAAATAGTAATAACGAAACTATAACAATAGCTATACGTATTTTATTATCGGTACTTATCGATTTTATGAAAGGCATACTATTTATTAAAATTCAATAAAGATTTATCTAAGTTAGGTTTATCTCCTAGCCATTTATTCAAAAAATAAAAAACTAACAAAGCAATAACTACACCTATTAATGATCCTACAACAGTATCTCTAACAAAATGCTGACTTATATAAACTCTAGAAAAAGAAGCAGTAATTGCAATTATTGCAAATAAAAACTTACCAATATTCTTTTTACAAAAAAATGCTAACAGAGAATACAATCCAAATGCAGTAGTAGAATGTCCCGAAGGAAAAGTAGATATCATGTAATTATGAACTCCTTCAACATAATGTAAACTAATATTTAGTTTACCGAATACATTTGCAGGACGTGGCCAATCGTGAAACAATAATTCTTTACTTATGAATGTAATAATTATCAGTGTTAATATTCCTACAACAGCTGTATACAACGATATTCTAAATCTAACAAATAGACCTAAAATAATAACCACCCCAAACATTATACCATCGCCTAAATACGTGAAATACTTAAGAAATTCATCAAAGAAGGAGTTGTGAAACTGATTCATGAATAAAAATCCATCTGTTAAAGAAAATGAAGCCATAAAAAATGCCCCTCCTAAAATTGCAATTAGAAACGGCATTATAAAATATTTATTTTCTACTAATATTTGCTTCAAAGTCATTGTGGATTATTACTGCAAATATAGTTTAAATTTTCATTCAGAATTTCATTGAACTAGCTTCCTATAACATGCTTCAACTCACCAATTTGATTTGTCCAAAACATTTTAGATTCTTCAACTTCGTCTTCATCTTCTGCAAAATCAGTAATAATAAGAGATAAGTCCTTAGTCAACTCGTCAATTTCTATTCTCATTTCCCAAAAAGTATCTTCATCTTTCTCTTCCCATCTAAATCTAACAAGTCTATCTTGTATTTTTTTAATTAGATAAGCAACTTCTTCTGCTCCATCCCAAATAAAAACAAATTTATCCGATCGGGAATTAACATTATCGCAAAACCATTCTGCTAATCCACTTGGAGTAGACAAGTATGTGTATAACAATTTAGGAGATGATCTTATTACAAATTCAATTTGAAACTTAACGTTACTCATAATATTTTCTTTAGTATTTTTCTGTCTATATCTATTAGTTTTTCCGCAATATATATAATCAATATTTAATAGTAAAACAAAAACTGAGAAAAAAGAGAGTGTATCACTTTATTTAACTAGCACTACACCTAACCTACTGATTAACAACAATCGTAACAACCCAAAAAAAATAATAATCATGAATGAGTAATTTTTAATCTTAAATTGTTTGCCTCAACAGATATTGTTTATATATTTGCACCCGCTAAAGCGAAAAAATGGCGAGGTAGCTCAGCTGGTTAGAGCGTCGGATTCATAACCCGGAGGTCGCGGGATCGTGCCCCGCTCTCGCTACATAAAGTTTGAAATATTTTTCATGATGTTAATTTCAAACTATTTTCAACCAGAACATCATAAATTTTGGCGAGGTAGCTCAGCTGGTTAGAGCGTCGGATTCATAACCCGGAGGTCGCGGGATCGTGCCCCGCTCTCGCTACAAAAAATCCTCAAGAACTTTGTTTTTGAGGATTTTTTTGTTTCTATATATTTGTAAAAAATATTCAGCATGAGAATTGATATCATT
This sequence comes from uncultured Flavobacteriales bacterium, assembly GCA_964543445.1. Lineage (GTDB taxonomy): Bacteria > Bacteroidota > Bacteroidia > Flavobacteriales > JADGDT01 > JADGDT01. The sequence goes on along the minus strand of CAZIYK010000037.1, from coordinate 670 downwards.
ACTGCCGTACCGAGTTTGTTTGATGGTCCTATGACCGCATCTATCGTAAAAAATGCTATTTCTAAAGGATTTGTCGAAATTGTAATTCACGATTTAAGAGATTATTCTACAAATAAATACCGACAAATTGACGATTATCAATTTGGTGGAGGTGCTGGAATGGTAATGATGGCTGAGCCTATATCAAAATGCATCGATAAACTTCAAGAAGAAAGAAAGTACGACGAGATTATTTATGTTACACCTGATGGTAAAACTTATAATCAACAATGCGCAAATTCTCTTTCGCTAAACGAAAATCTGATTATCCTTGCAGGACACTACAAAGGTGTTGATCAAAGAATACGTGACATCTACGTTACAAAAGAAATTTCAATTGGCGATTTTGTTCTTTCTGGAGGAGAGATGCCAGCTATGATGATTGCTGATTCTATAATAAGACTGATTCCGGGTGTTTTAGGAGATGAAACTTCTGCTCTATCAGATTCGTTTCAAGACAACCTGCTTGCTCCTCCTGTTTACACACGTCCATCTAATTTCAGAGGTAAAACTGTACCTGAAGTACTTATGAGTGGCGATCATAAAAAAATTGAGGACTGGCGTTACGATGAGGCACTTAAAAGAACACAAGAGAGAAGACCTGATTTGTTGGAGGATTAATGTCGTTAAT
>CAZIYK010000036.1:0-11369 GCA_964543445.1 uncultured Flavobacteriales bacterium | reverse complement strand
TTTTATAATTTCTCTTGAAGATATTCTGCTGTAAACGATTTTTTGCTTTTGTACATATCTTCGGGTGCCCCTTCGAACATAATATTTCCACCTTTCTTCCCTCCTTCTGGACCTATGTCAATTATCCAATCGGCCGATTTTACTACATCTAAATTATGCTCTACTACAACTATGGTGTGCCCTTTATCGATAAGTGCGTTAAATGATTTTAGCAATTTCTTAATATCGTGAAAATGTAATCCTGTTGTTGGCTCATCGAATATAAACAATGTTTTACCCGATTTACTACCTTTCGATAAAAAGTATGCTAATTTAACACGTTGTGCTTCTCCCCCCGACAAAGTATTTGATGCTTGCCCAAGACGAATATATCCTAAACCTACATCTTGCAAAGGTTTTATTTTACTGTAAATCCTATCCTGTTCATGTTTTTTGAAAAATTCCAAAGCTTGATTAACCGTCATCTCTAGAACATCAGAAATTGACTTATCGTGAAACTTTACTTCCAAAATTTCTTTTTTGAAACGCTTACCTCCACAATCTTCACAGGTAAGATGTACATCTGCCATAAATTGCATTTCGATGGTAACTTCTCCCTCTCCCTTACATGTTTCGCAACGTCCACCTTCTACATTAAATGAAAAGTGCTTTGGCTTGTAACCTCTAACTTTAGAAATACCAACGTTAGCAAACAAATCTCTAATTTCGTCGTAAGCTTTTAGGTAAGTAACAGGATTCGATCTTGATGATTTTCCAATAGGATTCTGATCTACAAACTCAACAGTTTTTATTTCATCTATATCTCCTTCCAATTTGGTAAACTGACCTGGCTTTTCGCCATATCCTAAAATATGTCGTTGCAGAGCTGGGTATAAAATTCTTTTAACTAACGAACTTTTCCCCGAACCACTAACTCCTGTAACAACAGTAAGCAGATTCAATGGGAACTTAACATCAATATTTTGAAGATTATTTTCTCTAGCTCCTATAACTTTTATGAAATCCTTGAATTTTCTTCTTTTCTTTGGAATTTCAAGTTCCATTCTGTGGGTCAAATACTGGGCTGTAAGTGAGTCCGATTTATCTAAATCTTTGTAAACTCCTTCGAAAACCACTTCTCCTCCATGTATTCCTGCTTCAGGACCAATATCTATAATATAATCGGCCTGTTTCATTATATCTTCGTCGTGCTCTACAACTATTACCGTATTTCCTAAATCGCGTAATTTCTTTAAAACAGTAATTAGTTTTTCTGTATCTTTTGAATGCAGCCCTATACTTGGCTCATCGAGTATATACATCGACCCTACTAGACTTGAGCCTAAAGATGTTGCCAAATTAATTCGTTGCGACTCACCTCCAGAAAGTGTTGATGAAGTTCTATTTAATGTTAAGTAACCAAGTCCTACATCCAACAAAAAGTTAAGTCTTGTTTTTATTTCTTCTATTAATCGTTTAGCAACTTTAATCTCGTATTCGCTAAATTCAATAGAGTCAATAAAAACTTTGAGTTCATCCAAAGGCAATTCTACTAGTTCAGAAATACTTTTATTGGCAATCTTTACATAATTTGCTTCCTTCTTTAAACGTTTACCGTTACAAACAGGACAAATAGTTTTCCCGCGATAGCGAGAAAGCATTACACGATATTGAATTTTATATGAATTTTCTTCAACCATTTTGAAGAAATCATTTATTCCCTTGAAATATTTACAACCCATCCAAAGCAAATCTTTCTGCTCTGGGGTAAGTAAATAATAAGGCTTGTGTATAGGAAAACCAACCTTATCGGCATTATCAATAACCTGATATTTCCACTCTTGCATCTTCTCTCCTTTCCATGCAACTACACAGTCTTCGTAAAGACTTAGCCCCGAATTTGGAATAACTAAATCCTGATCTATTCCAATAACATTTCCATAACCTTCACATTTAGGACAAGCTCCATAAGGATTGTTGAAACTAAAAAGATGCGTATTAGGTTCGTTAAACAATATTCCGTCTAACTCAAATTTATTAGAAAAAGTTGTTCTTTTTTTATCTGAAGCATTCTCTATTATACACTCACCCTTACCTTCGTAGAAAGCAGTTTGAATAGAATCGCTAGTTCTATTCCAAAAATCCTCGTCGTCCTTAGTCGCTATTCTATCAACGACTAAAAAAATATCAGAAAAGGAATCGACATCTTCCCGTTTTAAAGCATCCTTAATTTTCAGAATTTCATCACCAACTTGTATTCTTGCATATCCCTGCATATCCAAAACTTTTAAAGTTTCAGAAACAGTTCTTTCTCCAACAAGAGTAATAGGACTCAACAACAGAACTCTAGTACCAATTTCCATTTTTTTAAGAAAATTAGTCACACTAGTCACTTCGTGTTTTTCTACTAATTTTCCAGATATTGGAGAGTATGTCTTACCTATTCTGGCAAACAACAATTTAAAATAATCGTAAACCTCAGTGGAAGTTCCAACCGTTGAACGTGGATTGGTAGAATTCACCTTTTGTTCAATAGCAATGGCTGGCGAAATACCTTTTATGTAATCGACTTTGGGTTTGTTTAGCCTTCCCAAAAACTGACGAGCATACGACGATAAACTCTCTACATACCGTCTTTGACCTTCGGCGTAAAGTGTATCGAATGCTAAACTAGATTTACCCGAACCCGATAAACCTGTGATTACCACTAATTTATTTCGAGGTATGGCTACATCAATCCCTTTGAGGTTGTGTAATGCAGCTCCTTTTATTAGAATATATTCTTTAGGACTTAACTTATCGAAATTCTTAGGCATAATCATTTTATTAATTCACAAAGGTAATGATATGCTTTGGTGTTGCAAACTGAAAATTATTACTGAATAAGACTAAACCAAAGCAAAAAAAGCCCGATAAAAATCGGGCTTTAGAAATATTTAAAATTTGAAGTTATTAAACTCCTAATTCTTTTACTACTCTTTGAATTTTAGCATCAAGAATTTCTTCTTTAGCTTTATAATCTTCAACAGTTTCTAAATCAGTTTTAACACTGATGTAAAACTTAATTTTTGGTTCAGTACCTGAAGGTCTTGCAGCCACTTTAGTACCATCCTCAGTATAAAGAATAATTACATTACTACTAGGAATAGTGATTGGAGTTTTCTCTCCAGTAACTAAGTTTGTAGAAACTGATTGACCATAATCTTCAACTCTCACAACTTTTGATCCATCAATAGTCGCAGGTGGATTATTACGGAAATCAACCATCATCTGTGCAATTTCGTCAGCTCCACTAATTCCTTTCTTCACTAAAGCAATAAGGTGCTCCTTAAATAAACCTGTTTTAGTGTAAGTTTTTAGCAATTCATTATAAAAACTACTTCCCTTAGCTTTTGCCCAAGCACCAACTTCAGCAGCTAAAAGAGTTGCTGTTACAGAATCTTTATCTCTAACAAAATCACCTACCATAAATCCGAAGCTCTCTTCTCCTCCACCTACAAAGGCTTGCTTTCCTTCAGCTTTACGAATCATATCAGCAATCCACTTAAATCCAGTAAGACCTACCTTACACTCTACTCCGTATAATTTTGCAATCTCGAAGAATATATCTGAAGTAACAATTGTTGATCCTATAAACTCATTACCTGTAAGTTTTCCTGCTTCTTTCCAACGCTCAAGTAAGTACATTGTAAGAACAGTATTTGCTTGGTTACCGTTTAACAATTTCATGTTACCATCAAAATCTCTAACAGCAATACCAATTCTATCTCCATCAGGGTCTGTACCAATAACCATATCAGCACCTTTCTCTTCAGCTAAAGCTGTAGCCATTGATAATGCTTCAGGCTCTTCAGGGTTTGGTGATTTTACAGTTGAGAACATTCCATCAGGAACCATTTGCTCCTCTACTGTATAAACGTTTTTAAATCCTGCTTTTTCCAAAGTAGGAATTACACCTACAAAAGATGTTCCGTGAATTGGAGTGAAGACTAATTTGAAATCGTCATAACCTTCTGTTGTAAACTGACCATGCTCAACACAAGCGTCAACAAATGCTTTATCAACTTCTTCTCCTATAATTTCAATTAAATCCTCGTTTTCAGGATCAAATTTAATATCTTCAACTTTTACTTTCTGAACTTCATCAATAATAGCTGTATCGTGTGGAGGAACAACCTGTGATCCATCTTCCCAATACGCTTTAAATCCGTTATATTCTGGTGGGTTGTGTGAAGCAGTTAAAACTATACCACTTTTACATCCTAGGTGACGCACAGCAAAAGAAAGCTCTGGAGTTGGACGGAAAGATTCGAATAAATAAACCTTAATTCCATTTCCTGCCAATACTCTAGCTACAATTTTAGAAAAAACATCACTATTATTTCTAACATCGTAAGCTACAACTACACTAATCTCTTCATCAAATTGACTTAATAAATAGTTTGCCAAACCTTGAGTTGCTGCTCCTAATGTATATTTATTCATACGATTAGTACCTGCACCCATTACACCTCTCATTCCTCCAGTTCCAAACTCTAAATCTTTATAAAAAGATTCTATCAAAGCTTCAGGATTATTATCTATCATATCTTGAACCTCAGCTCTAGTCTCAGCATCGTAGCTATCTGACAGCCATAATTTAGCCTTATCCAAAATACTCTGATCAACAGTAGTTCCCATAATAATTTATATTTTATTTTATTTTTTACGACCACAAATTTAATGTTAAAAAAACTTAATCAATAATAATAATCAATAATAATCATGCTTTTTATTAAAACTAAAGCAAAAGTGTAGCAAACACACTTACCTTAATTATTTCTTATAGGTTTTACCATACAAATTCTTCGAGTTTATGCTAATAATTTAGAAATTCTGCAGTAGCAAACTCCATTAATTCCTCTCATTTTTTCTTATCAACAGAATCATTCACAATTAATTGCCAAAACAAACGTCTCAACCTTTAATTAGATTTATTTTAAATTGTAATTTTTATAAGGTAGATTTAGTTGAAATTAAAAAAATGTAAATAATTTAGCACCTCAAAATTTGAAATAATAATATCAATTTATCTAATTATTTAAGCTATGGCTTTATTTATAAACGAAGATTGTATCGCATGTGACGCATGTGTATCAGAATGTCCAAACACAGCAATTTACTCTCCAGATGAGGAGTGGTCTTATGCTGACGGAACAAGTGCAAGTGGTGAAATCACTTTAACAGACGGAACAGTAGTTGATGCAGACGAAATGCACGAACCACTTTCTGACGAGTTTACTTTTATCGTAGCTCACAAATGTACTGAGTGTAAAGGATTCAACGATGAGCCTGCTTGTGTTGACGTATGTCCTACTGACTCAATTCACTTAATCAACGACGAAAGTGAAGGTGATGAAATCTTATTAAAGAGAAAAGAGATTTTACACGGATAATTAATTCGAGGTAACTCTTATTAGAATAAAAAAGAAACTCAAAGTCAATGACTTTGAGTTTTTTTATGTTTTTTTTGAAGATATATCTGATTACTTCTCTTTATCTTCTATAAATTCTTTCATTGCTGCAAGTGCCTTTGTACCATAAACAATTGATGGAGCTCCTCCCATCATTACACTTACTCCTATTGTTTCTGCTATATCTCCTACTGATGCACCACTAGCTAACGCCTCTTTTGTATGAGAAATTATACATCCCTCGCAACGTATTGCAATAGATATACCTAAAGCAATCAATTCTTTTGTCTGATGAGAAAGAGTCTCATCTTTTGCGATTGCGCGATGCATTCTATTAAAGCTAGTAAGGGTTTCAGGTATTACAGCTCCTAAATCTTTCATACCTTGCATCAACTCATTATACTTTTGTTCTGATTTTGTCATATTTTAAAATTTTAATTAATCAACTACTCCAAAAATAGCAATTAAAAATATGTAATTTATCATGTTTTTAATTTATTTCATCAAATATTAGATTTCCAATTCCGATAATTCCAATACACTATCCTTAATTAAAAAAGGAGGCAAATTGCCTCCTTAAAATATTATCACATTATAATTTAACTACTGATTTGCTTCCTGCATAGGATTAGAATAAGGTCTTAATCTATTTTTATAAACATCGAATCTAGATTTTGTGACTTTAGTAGGCCACGAGTTATTACGAGTATTTATATCTGATGTCTCTTGAAATCTATCAATTTCTATTGACTTTATTTTCTTATCGAAATAGAAAACTTTTGTTATTTCTTTCTGATTAAAACGCCATATCTGTGCAGGTAATTTTTCATCTAATTCACTATCATCATCAAAAGTAAAATGTAGTAATATTGGCATAATCAACTTACCATTATTTTTTATTTTCAGTTCATAAAAATAATTATTGTCTTTCATCGCATCCTGCTCGCCCTGTTCCGTTTGAGTTTTCATATACTCGTACCCATTTAAATCTCTTTCGGTAACAGCATACTTATCGTAAGAATTGTAAAAATCTAAGGCTGATGTATCTTTTTCTACGTACGTCTCAATTTTAGATTCTTTGTTATGTTTAGTAGTAATACTTTCAAATTCCTCCTGCTGCCTTCTAAATTCATTCTGATCCTCTGGATCCTGATTATTTACCTGATGTTCCTTAACAGAAACCAACTCTAAATCTAAATAATCATTTGAGTAAAACCATCCATTCCAAAACCATCCTAAGTCCATTCCTGATGCATCCTCCATTGTTCTAAAGAAATCAGCAGGTGTAGGATGTTTAAACTTCCATCTACGTGCATATTCTTTAAAAGCAAAATCAAACAACTCTCGTCCCATCACAGTTTCTCTAAGAATATTTAAAGCTGTAGCTGGTTTATCATAATTATTCTGATAATAGTTTGTTGCATAATCAGAACGAGTCATTATTGTGGCTTTATTTGTTTCATCTCCCGCCATAAACGGTACAATATCTTTGGCATTACCTCTTTCTGAAGGGAAACCTTCCTCCCATTCTTGCTCAGTTACAAACTCTAAAAATGTATTTAAACCTTCGTCCATCCATCCATATTTTCTTTCATCAGAATTAACAATCATAGGAAAGAAATTATGACCAACCTCGTGAATAATTACACCTAGCATTCCGTATTTTATCCACTCAGGGTAAGTACCATCTTCTTCTGGTCTACCGTAATTCCAACAAATCATAGGATACTCCATCCCCTGTTGTTTTGCATTTACCGATATTGCTTTAGGATAAGGATAATCGAAAGTGTACTTAGAATACGTTTTTAAAGTATGTGCAACAGCTTTTGTTGAATACTTCTCCCAAAGAGGATTTCCTTCTTTTGGATAATAAGACATGGCCATCACAGTTTTGCCATTTACATCAACTGCCATTGCATCCCATATAAATTTACGAGAGCTTGTAAATGCAAAATCGCTAACATTTGTAGCTTTAAAATGCCACGTTTTAGTTTTATCTGTATTATTCTTCTCTGCCTCCTCTGCTTCTTCTTGTGTTACTAAAATTACTGGCTTATCGAAATTTGACCTTGCTTCTCTCAATCTCTTTCGTTGAGTACTTGTTAGGACTGATGATTCATTCTGCAATGTACCCGTGGCACCAACAATATGATCGGCAGGTACTGTTATTTTCACATCATAATCGCCAAACTCTAGTGCAAATTCTCCAGCTCCCCAAAACTGACTTGTCTGCCATCCTTCTCTATCGTTGTAAACAGCCATACGAGGAAACCACTGTGCTATTATATAAATCTTATTGCCATCATCGAAAGGCTCATATCCCGAACGTCCTCTTTTGGCTAGATAATCATTTATATTATACCACCATTTCACATCAAAAGTAACACTCTGACCTTTTTTTAATGGTTTTGGCAAATCAACCCTCATCATCGAATAATTAATCGTAAAAGGCAATTCCTTTCCCCTACTCTTCACATATTCAATATTAAAACCTCCATCAAATATTTTCTTATAGCTACTCTCGTAAGTAGTCAAGGACATTGTCTCTCCAATACTTCCTGTTGCTATTTTACTTGCTTTACTGTTTTTAGATCTAATATTTTGGTCTAATTGTACCCAAACATAAGTAAGTTCATCAGAAGAATTATTGGTGTATGTTATAGTCTCTACTCCGTGAATTTGATTTTTTTCCTCATCAAGAGTTGCTTCAATTTTATAAGAAGCTTTTTGCTGATAATAATCAGGACCTGGTGCTCCTGATGCTGTCCTGTACTTATTTGGTGTAGGTAATTTAGCATCAATAGACTCAAAATAACTATTGTCATAAGTCTTTTCTTGTGCAAACAATTTACCTCCAACAAACATTGAAGCAATACTTATAAATACGTAATAAACAAATGTATTCTTAATCATAATATTCAATCTTAATAACAACTAATTGACGTATAATATTCCACATCAAGCAAGTACAAAGTTAACAATTTAACTTTCAACATTTTAAATCTAAAAAATTAAATTTATTTAGGTGATGACACAGCTAAAACAAAATTGCATCTATATCATCACAGTTATATTTTTTGCAAAAAAATAAGGGTCTATATCTAAACCCTTATTATTTGATTGTAAAACCGGATATGAATTTATTTCTAATAAAGAAGAAACAAAACTCTTACACCATGATAAATATTCTATAAAGAAATAATTCCTTTCACATTTTCACAATCCAAATATTTATCGATAATAGAATCAGATGAAGGCATAATAACACTTATGGTAACGCTAATATACTTACCTGTCTTTGAGCTTCTAGTACTAATAACAGCACCCATTCCATCGAATTTTCCCTCGATTTCTATAACTCCTTCTCCATCAGCAGGTACAATAAATTTATACATGTACTTAGATGGCCATACTTTAGTTACATCATCAAGTTGTGTTTTCAACTTCTTGTAAAATTCTACTTTATCTTTATTTTCTTGCATATCTATCTCTACTCATTAACTGATTGTTAGACATTAAATTCTGGGCAAAAGTAAATAGTTTCTATTAAACAGTTTATATCTTCAGAATGAAAATTATTCTTGTAGAAACTATGGATAACCTTTTAAATCTCTATTTGAGATTCTACACTTTTTATCCAAGCTTTAGCTCCTCCTTTTACATAACCAGATCTAATCAACTTCCCTTTCGAAATAATAATTAAAGTTGGGAAACCTTGAATTCCTACCTCATTTTTAAGTGAATTATTCTGAGCTCTCAACTCATCAGATTGTTTCTTACTTCTAGGAAAATCAACCTCTAACAATTGAACATTCTTTTCCTTAACCCAAGCTTTGAATTCTGGTGTTTCAAATATCTCAGCTTTGATTCTTTTACACCAAATACACCAATCACTACCTGTAAAATTCATTATTATTGGAGCATCTTCGGCTTTTGCTTTTTTAAATACTTCATTAGCATTATTGCTCCACCCTTCAGTAGATACAGGATCTTTTATCACATAATCAGATTGTGCATTAACTCCTAATCCTATAAACAAAAATGCTACAATTAAAATCTTTTTTAAACTCATATTTCAAACTATTTAGTAAAATTCAAATATATAATTTAGCATATATAAAACTCCTAAACTTTAGTTAAAATCAATACTAAATTCAATTTTATAGCTAACGAAATCAGCTATGTACAAAAAACGCTCCTAAAACAGGAGCGTCTAAAATATCTATATAAAGAAATCTTAAGATTCTACCTTGTCAAAATTAGTAATAACATTGAAAGAAGGTGCATCTGCTAAATGACGCTTAACTGGACATTGAGCAATCGTGTTTTTAATAGCATTGTTGTACTTAGCTGGGAAAGACTCAGGTAAATCAACAATAATATCTATTTTACCAACCATATTTGTCATTTGGTTGTAATCCATTCTTTGTATTACTTTCACATCAGCAAGAGACATTCCTCTTTGTTGCATAAATGCTTGTACATAAACTGCTGAACACATTCCTGCAGTAGCAAGGAAAATTAGAAATGGAGATTCATTCATAGTTATCTCACGACCTCCTATATAAGGTACTATTCTACCATTCTCTGCGAACTTAATTTCTATATCCATAACCCAATAATTTGTTTAATTAATCTCTTTTCAAAATCCGGTGCAAAATTATTGATTATTAAATCATTAAAAGCAACTATTGTTACTTTATTTTCATGATTTTAATCTTCAATGAGTCAAAATCGAAGTGCAAGCAATCCTATAAAATTAGATTTGTTTCACTTACAAACCTCTAACTAATCTAAGCTTATAATTTATCACCAAAAACAGTCTAACACATACCTAAACTCAACAAAAAAATGAATCATTTTGCATTAATCATCCACATAAAAACAAACACCAATTTAAGAAAACAACAAATCAAACCCTCTAAGTTTTTGCATTACAACCACATACATTTAATTAATACAATGCTTGCATAGTATTAAAAATCAAGCAATTACAGTTGCTATTTTAAATATATGTGTAAATTGCACACTTATAATTTCAACAATAATAAAAATGAAAAAGAACAGTCTTCACACATTCCATATCCCTATCATGGGCATCGGTTTCACTATCGATACGCCTATGAAAGTGGCTCAATATGGAATTTCATCGGTAATATCGACAGTTGACGATATTCTTGTGGAGCGTCTTAGAAAATTTTATTCTGAAAAGTTGGATTTACCTTTTCAAGAAATATCTTCGAAAGTAGAAGATTTCAGAGCTAAACGTTTTACTGCATATTTAGATATGATGCATGACGTAGCTTCAGAAAACTTGGAGGAAATCAAAAAAGCTTTTCAAAATAAAAAGACTAAAGAGCTTGACAAGTTGATGTACCTATTGCCTGACGTTTCAGGAATAAAAAACAAGTTTAAAAACTATTTATCTAACAATCCGAATGCACAGGATGTGTACAATTGGTTAGATGAGCACTTACACCTTGGTGATATTGATGTTAACATCATGACTAAGGTTGACAAGGACAACTACCGTAATGGTAAAAAATTACCACCGGAGTTTAACGATGCACTAGCTGCATTTAGAGGTTTTGCCAATAGTAAATTGACTTCATCTGTAGTTTTATCTGCAGGAATGAATCCAAGACTATATGGCTATATTGACAAGTTCGATGACTTTTTCCCAGATGAAAATTTCAACTTACGAAAAAGAATTATTCTTAAAGTAAGTGATTATCGTTCTGCAATAATTCAAGGTAAATATCTTGCAAAAAGAGGTATTTGGATATCGGAATACAGAATTGAATCTGGATTGAACTGTGGTGGGCATGCTTTTGCCACTGACGGTATCTTAATGGGACCTATACTTAAAGAATTTAAGGAGAATAAGGAGAACTTGATTAAAGAAGTTCACGAACTATACGTAAAAGCTTTAGAAGA
>CAZIYK010000035.1:0-11381 GCA_964543445.1 uncultured Flavobacteriales bacterium | reverse complement strand
TTTATCCAATCGTTGTAAGTCCAAAATAATAGTCTGAAATCAAGTGAGCTTTCTCCTAGATCTCTGAAGAAAACATTTGGCTCGGGATTAGAGATTATTAAAGGGTGTTTTTTCAATACTTTCAAGAAAATTTCTTTTGCAAGATGAGGATCTGAGTCGTAAGATATTCCGACAATAATCTCTACTCTTCTTTTTCTGTCAGAGAGAGTCCAGTTTATTACCTCGTTCGAAATAAGGTTACCGTTAGGTACAATAATTTCAGCTCCATCAAAGGTTCTTATTTTACTAGATCTTATCCCTATAGATTTTACCTGACCTATTAGTTCTCCAACTTCTACAGTATCACCAATTTTAATTGGCCTTTCAAAAAGAAGAATAAATCCTGAAACAAGGTTGTTGAAAATGTTTTGCAAACCAAATCCAATACCAACACCAAACGCACTAAATATTATTGCCATTTCTCCGAAAGGAATACCTGCAACACTCAATGCTACGAAAAATCCAAATGTTGTAATAGCATATTTTACTATCAACGAAATTGTATGAAGCAATCCCGATTCTATCTGCATTTTTGGTAAAATATCATCTTCTAGAAGGTCCTTAATTATCCTTGACGATACTAATGATAGCCATATCACAAAAAAGAATAAGAACATACCGTACAAGGTAAAAGTCATCGATCCTAGTGTAATCTCGTAGTTGATGAATGAAGAAAAAGATTCGGTGATAACTTTTTCTATTCCAAGGTTTTTTAGGATAAAGTGAGATAGAAATATAAAAATTAATGTGTTAGTCAGCTTTACACCTGTTTTAGTAATCTTATCTCTATTATTGTTTATGTAGTTGACTTTATTGGCAAGGTCACTTTCTATATATGCAATTAACAATCCATTGATTGTTATAAGTAGGATACTCATCAATACTATTGCTAAAAGCGATGCGAATATGCTTTTAAGAATAAATTCAGAGAGCATTACCATTCCAAGTACATTACCTATAACACCAATTCCAGAAGCTATTAGAAACAATAAAGTAATGTGTCTTATTATTCTATTAAATGTTTTGCTTTCTACAATGTTGTTGTTTTTTGCTTCTATATAAAAATGAGCAAAAGCAAATACTTCTACCGAGTTTATTAGTAGCAATGTTAGTCTAGAGTAGATAGTTTGTTCGGGTATGAAAATGTAGATAATCTGGCTTGCGAGGATTATTACAAAAATGTTTACGTAGGGATGCAAACTCTTCTTAACGACACCTTTAAGCAAGAAATATAGAGGTACTACAAATATAACTCTATATAAATCTATAAATATTAGAGGTAAGTTTGTGTATATTCCTACGAAAGAAAGTAGTCCTACTACTAAGCCTAAGCTTATAGGGTAGTGATATAGTTTTTGAAAATATAATTTGTAGAATATTGGCTTAGATGTAATATTGTTTATTGGATTTTTGTTGATGTATATAAATAAAGCAATAGATAAAAGTATTGCTATAAGATGAGATAATATCAGAGGAATATGTGATAAAGAATAAGTTTTGAGCCTATTGTATTCCCCTAAAATTAACGATGAAAAACCATGAGCTTCCCAATTTGTACTGTCGGTATAATCAATTTTGTAAAGTGGCTCACGTTCGCGATGAGTTATGCTTGTACGTCTGTTGTCGATATTGTAATTGACTTCATCTATTATGGAAATAATATTACCTTTTACTTTAATTAGCTTATCTAAAATCTTGACAGAGTAATTTTTCTGATTGTTTAGTAAATATATTATATCATTTATTTTATCTGAAACATTTTGAGATTTGAGCTGTAGGCTAGGTGCTTCTCCTTTTAAATATTCTGTGGTGTGACTAATTTTAGCTTTTTCTTTATTGAAATCAGTGATTTTTTCGTCTATCTCCTCTATTTTATTCGAGATAATAGCAATTCGTTGATTTATTAGAACTAATTCTTGTTGCCATAAAACAAGCAAATTACCTAATCGTCGATTATTCCTTTTATCTAAAAAGATTCTTGTTTCCTCAAATTTATTAATGTCCTCGTTTATATGTTTAATGATGGTGTCATTTTCTGCAGATATTTTTTCGAGACTATTGTCGTTTTGTAGCTCACGTAATATTATATCTGCTTTTAGTTCTGTTTCAGAAAGAGAAATGGAAATATCTGCAACATTAAGTTTTTTATGAGGTATAATTAATGAGTCAATTGTGCTCTGTGCAAATGTGTTCTGCGAAAAAGCAAAAGCAATCAGAAGCAAACTGATAGTTAGAATTCTTTTTGGTATTATATTGATATTCATTTTATCTTTTTGAAAATATTTGTAAAAAAGGAATATAAAAATATTGATTTTGATGGTGATTAAGGATTATTAATCTCAAAACTATCCATATCGTTTAAGAAAGCAAATCTTTCTCTGTTGTAATCAAGTTTACTTTTGTTTAGTGTCAACGAGTATGTACAATCTTTATATCTTGGTATTTCAGAGATTTCATTTCCCATACTGTCTATTATTGCAGAGTCGCCACTGTAAATGATATTGTTTCCATCGGTTCCAACTCTATTCACGCCTACTACATAGCTCATGTTTTCAATGGCTCTGGCTTTGAGCAATGTTTGCCAAGCATAACTTCTTTTTTCGGGCCAACTTGCAATGTAAATTAATAAATCGTAGTTGAGGTTGTTTCTGCTCCATACAGGAAAACGGAGGTCGTAACACACCTGTGGCATTATTCGCCAACCTTTGTAGGTAATTATTTTTCGGGTATTACCCGAGCTAAAAACAGTGTCTTCGCCCGCCAAAGAAAAAAGGTGTTTTTTGTCGTAAAATTCTATTTCACCATCAGGATAAACAAATATAGCTCTATTATAATAGTTTGATTCTTCTTCAATAATTACACTTCCAAAAATTGCAGTTTTATTATCAATAGCTATTCTTTTCATCCACGAAACTATCTCGCCATCCATTGATTGTTTTACTTTTTCTACATTTAGGGTAAATCCCGTGGCAAACATTTCGGGTAAAACTATTAAATCAACAGAAAAATCTATTTTAGAAATTTTTTCATCAAGTATAGTTAGGTTTTCTGATGGTGATTCCCAAACTATATCAGTCTGAATTATTGCTATATTTAAGTTGTTATCCATTATTAGTATCCTGTTGTGTACGAATAATAAATATACTATTACTTTTGCATTATGATTAACAAAAATAAATATTCTTCACTTATAAAAAACGAAGCTAAAAGGTTGGGTTTTGAATATGTGGGAATATCGAAGGCAGACTTTTTAGAAAGTGAAGCTTCTAGTCTAGAATCCTTTCTGAATAATGGATTTCAAGGAGAAATGAGTTATTTAGAAAATCATTTCGATAAGAGACTCGATCCTCGTTTGTTAGTCCCTGGTGCAAAGTCGGTAGTTTCGTTACTTTACAATTATTATCCAGAGAAGCAACAAAAGTACAACGATGCACCTAAGATTTCTAAATATGCTTACGGTCAAGATTATCACGATATAATTAAGTCGAAACTCCGTCAGTTGATGGATTTTATTCAAAACGAAATAGGAGAAGTTGATGGGAGAGTTTTTACCGATTCAGCACCTGTTTTGGAGAAAGCATGGGCAAAGAAATCTGGCTTAGGCTGGGTGGGAAAAAACGGACTTCTTATTACTCCGCAAAGAGGGTCTTTCCAATTTATATCAGAATTAATTATAGATTTAGAACTAGAATATGATGGAGGAGTTGCAACCAATCATTGTGGAAGTTGTACTGCTTGCATAGATGCTTGTCCAACTAATGCGATAGTGTCTCCAAGTGTAATTGATGGAAGCAAATGTATTTCGTATCTTACTATTGAATTGAAAGATGAAATACCAGTAGAGTTTAAAGGGAAGTTTGATAATTGGATTTTTGGATGCGATATATGTCAGGATGTATGTCCTTGGAATAAATTTTCTGTACAACATTCCGAACCTCTTTTTAATCCGCAGGGTGGAATGCTAGATTTTACTAGAGATGATTGGTATGAGATGACGGAAGAGGTTTTTAGGAAGGTTTTTAAAAAATCGGCGGTTAAACGTACAAAATACTCGGGATTACGTAGAAATTTGGAATTTGTTAGAAATAAATGATATATATTTAATCTTTATGTAAGTTTGCATTACATAATAGCAATAATGGGGTTTAAAGAAATAAGAGAATATATAATAAATGAGCTTAAGAGTAAATCATTAGGCGATTGTTATTACCATGGCGTTAACCATTCTTTGGAGGTAGAAAATGCGTGTATTGATATTTCTAGAGAAGAAGGAGTTTTCTCTGAAAAAGAGATGGAGATATTACGTATATCCGCATTATCGCACGATATTGGATATACTGAAAGTGTAGAAAATCACGAGATATTGAGTGTTGACTTCGTTATTGGAGTTATGCCTGATTTTGGTTTTTCTACTGAAGATATGTCAATGGTAGAATCTCTTATTTTAGTAACCAAATTTCCACATAAACCAGAGTCGTTGTTAGAGAAAATAATATGCGATGCTGATTTGTCGTATTTGGGAACCGATGAGTACGAATCTCAAGCTAATAAATTGAAAAAAGAACTTGTAGATATACAAGGAATTGAATTCAATACGGAAAAAGAATGGATAGAATATCAGGTGAGCTTTTTAGAGAAGCATAAGTTTTTTACTAAATATGCCTGCGATAATTACGATCCATATAAAAGAAAAATAATTGATAAACTCAGAAATAAATTAAAAATACTATAGAATAGAAATTGAAACATTTACGAACCTTTATCTTACTACTACTTCTTACTTCACTTAATACTGCATACTCTCAAATAATTGAGGGTTACAGTTCGTTGTTGGAGCAATTGAGCGTTGACGACCTCGATACTGTTGTACGCTCTAATGTTATCAAAATAAATACTGCATCTCGTAGTATGAAACAAATCAGCGATTTACCTTTTACATCTTATGTAGTTACTAAAAAAGATATACAGGAAAACAATTACCGTACGTTAACTGATGTTTTAAAAAATATACCAGGTGTTAGAGTTTCTCAGCCAGGGAGTCCAAAAACAGGAGAATCGTTTACCATAAATGGACTTTTAGGAAATTATTATACTAAGATTTTGATAAATGGTATTCCTGTAAACCCTAGTGGAGCTGCGGGTATGCCTGTTGGAGCTCAATTACCAATAAAACAAGCTGAGCGAATAGAAATAATAACTAATCCATCATCAGCAATTTATGGAGCAGATGCTATGGGTGGGGTTATAAATATTATTACAGAGCAAAATCAGAAAAGAAGTACTTACGGAAATGCTATTTTTTCGGTTGGAGATTATGGTTACAACGAGATGAATTTACTTATTGGAGGTAGGGTAGGTAAAGATCAAAATACTTTGAAGTATGACTTGTTTGCAAATTATTCAGCATATAGCGATCTCAATATTAAAGATGGGTACGGAAGTTTATATAACTTGAATAATTATCCTCATGTTGATACCTCTAACTTAGGTAGAAATCCACTGTTTGAGGGGACTCCCGATAAACCTTTCTTAGGTAATTTGCCTAGCAATAATTCAATGTATGGGGTAGGATTGGAGTATAAGGATTTTAAGCTTTCTTTCTTTTCTATGAAAAGACGTTCGCATAGTGCAGTAGGAAATTTACCATCCTTTACAAGTTATCAATTGCCAGATACGTATTGGGGAGAAAGAATATCGCGATATAGCTTGTCGTACAATAAAGCATTTTCTAATCTTAATTCTCAAACTAACTTGTCATACCTCAGGTATAGAATGGACAATGGTTCTAGCGAATTGGCGGTTAATACGGTTTTGTATAGTGTAAATGGGTTGGCTTTTACATATGGAGCTTCTGACGATATTAGTTTAGATCAGGTTTTTAACTTAAAAATCAATGAATCATCTAGCATAGCAATAGGTGGCGATTTTACTTATTCGGGAAATTTACCGATATATCAATTACTCAGAAGGCCATTTACAGTAGATTCTTATAGAGCTTTTTCTACTTCTTTAAAATCTAATGAAGCAGGATACTATGTGCTGTCAGAAAAGGGATTAGACGAAATGAATAAATTGTATGATGGAAATTATGAAGATCTTTCACCTTTTACTTTTTATAAATATGGACTTTTTGCACAATATGATTATTCAATAAATAATCTGAATGTATTATTCGATTTGCGATACGATAATCACTCAATATATAGTTCGGCATGGAGTCCAAGAGCTTCTGCATTATACAAGGTAACTCCAAAGTTTTGGGTGAAAGGAGAGTATTCTAGGTCGTTTAAGTCACCTTCGTCGTATTATAAATATTCTAGTTTTGCTAGAAAGAAAGGTAGTATAAATTACTTCCCATTTCCGAATACAAAATTGGAATATGAGCAATTAGAGTCGGTAGAGTTGAGTTTTACTTATATGCCTTCCAAAAATTATTCTTTCGAAATTTTATCAAACTATTACAAGAGGAGCAATGAGATAGTTTTCTCATTAAGAAATCCGGATCTTGATTATCCTGATTTAATTGAATACGGATATTACGGATATGTGAACAATAGAGGGTATGGATCGAATAATTTCTTGGTACAAGGAAATGTGAGGATGAAAGATATAGTGCCTAGCATAAAATTGAATGTAGATTTATCAGTTACTTATCAGAAAAGGGAAGAGACAACAAATCCTGAATTGTTGAGGTACGATAATTATAGGGTGCAACCTAGTTTGATGTTTCAAGCTTTAGTGAAGCTTAATTTGTATAAAAATTTACAGCTAGTAGCTTCATTTTATGGCAACAATGGCTATGATAATGTTTACTACGAGTTTTATTCAGAGTTTTATCCCGGAGAAGATTTAGAATCTAAATTGCTAGATGAAGATAACTCTGCTTTCTGGTCTGATATGTCATTGAATTATTACAGTAATAATAGTTTTACTTTTTATGCTAGGGTGAAAAATGTATTCAACACTCGTTTTTCGGGAATACAAACAGCCGATTTGTTTAAAGGGCTTTATTATATGCCTCAAACAGGAAGAACGATAGAGTTTGGTGTAAGTTTCAAAATGTTTTAAGTTATAGAATTTGTTGCAAAATAGAGTAAATAACAGGATTGTGTTTTTTAAGAGATTATATATTCTCTTGTTTATTCTGTGCTCTAGTTTTAGTGTATTTGGTCAAGAGTATCCTGCAACAAAAGTAGATTCTATAATGAGTGTTGCCAAAGGGATGGATAACACGGCAGATAAATTAAATCTACTTCTCGAAGTTTATAATATTTCTCGTAATAATCAGTATGAAGCCTTAGAAGAAGAATCGTTAATTGAATTGATAGAGTTTTACAAATCTATCAATCTAGAGATGCAGGCTTATGAATATTCATTGAAGTTGGAGCATTTTTATGAAAAGGGCGATGATTATTATCTTATAGCCAAAGTAAAGTACGATTTGGGAGTGCAGTTATTAGGAATGGAATTGTACTCCAATGCTAACACTTATTTTTTAGAGGTAGAAAAGTTGTTCAATCGTTTTCAAGACGATGCATTTAAGAAAAAGGTATATAGTTATTTGGGAGAGATAGCATCACATGAATCAAGATGGGATGACGCAATTTTTTGGTATAAAAAATCTTTGTTGATTGCTAAAAAGGAAGGTGATATTGAGGATATTTATAAATACTATCAGCTGATAGGTTTAGAATATCAGAAATCAGGGAAATATGATTTAGGTATTTCTTATTACAAAAATTTGCTTGGAGAAGTAAGTGTTGATGATTCTAGAAATATTAGAGGAATATTGCATAACAATTTAGGTGTATTGTATAGCAAGAAAAAAGATTTACACAACTCCGAAATACATTTCAGAAGAGCTTTAAAACTTATAGAGCAAGATGAAAAACATGCCGATGTTCTTGCTATGATTAATATAAATTTAGCAGTTATAGCTCAGAAAAGTAGAAATGTAGAAGATGCAATTAAATACACTAGAAAAGCAGATTATCTTAGTTCGTTAACTGAAAATACTGAACTCAAAAATCAGATTAATTATTTAACAGCAAATGTATATTACTATGCAAGTGATTTTTATAACGCTTTGCTGTATGCAGATAAGGCCATAGAAGGAGCTAGGAGTATTAACGATGCAGAGATGATAAGTAAAATACTACTTTTTAAGTCTAAAATTTATCATTCTCTTGGTAATTACGAGCTAGAACGTGATTTTAAGTCTAGGTATTTGCAAGAGATGAGTTATATAAATACTGATAAGACAACTCGTGATAATAATATAAATTCAAAGAGAATTAATATAGAAAGGATAGAGAAAGATGCTTTGCTTTATCAGAAAAAATCAGCAGAAGAATTAGCCGAAAGGGAAAGGATTAGGGCAGCAGAAGAAGCTCAGAAATCAAGAGAATCGAAAATTCTTAGAGATAAAGCTTTGGTCTTAGCTCAGCACGAAAAGGATAAGAGTAGATTAATTGAAATAGAAAAAAATATAGCATTAAGTAAGTCTAAACGCGATTCGTTGGCAGCTGTAAATGCTTTGGCTCAGAGAGAAATTGCAAAGCAGAAGTCAAGGACAGATTCAATTACAACGGTTTGGGCATTACAGAAGCAAAGAATTGCAGAAAGAGAGGCTGAAAATGCTAATGAGAAAATACACCGTACCTATCTGATAGGAATATTGTTTATTGTTATCATCATAATAATAGTTGTTGGTCTGATAAAGCAACGTATTCTGAATAATAAGATTTTGGAAGAGAGAGATAAATCAGACAAACTTCTGTTGAATATTTTACCTAAGCCTATAGCAGATGAGCTAAAACAGAATTTAAAAGTTTCGCCACGTAAGTACGAGAAGGTATCTGTTTTATTTACAGATTTTGTCGGGTTTACCAAAATAGCAGAAATACTTACCGAGGATGAATTGATACAGGAGCTAGACAAATATTTCAATGCGTTTGATAAGATAATTGAGAAATATAATCTAGAAAAAATAAAAACTATCGGTGATTCGTATATGTGTGCCGGAGGTGTTCCTTCGCCAAACTCAACTAATCCTTTTGATGCTGTAAAAGCAGGATTGGAGATTGCCGAATACGTAAAAAAAGATGTAGAGCAGAAGAAGCTTAAAGGCGAACCATATTGGGAAACACGAATTGGTATTAACACAGGTTCGGTGATTGCAGGAGTTGTTGGTAGCAAGAAATTTGCCTATGATATTTGGGGAGATACCGTAAATATTGCAAGTAGGATAGAGTCAAAAGGAATGGTTGGTTATGTGAATATTTCTGAGAGCACGTATAATTATGTTAAAGACGAATTTAAATGTGTTTTCAGAGGGAATATAGATGTTAAGCACAAGGGAGAAGTTCCTATGTATTATGTAGAGAGCTAGTATCTTATCTCTTCGTGTTGTTCAATTCTAGATGTTCCCAATCTTCTTTAAAATCCCCTCAATTGTTAGTTTTCTTTCATTTGTTTAAAATTTAGAAAATATAAATAGTTATAACTTTCTATTTGGTCTATAAAACACCGTTTAAGTTGTAGATTTTTATATTTTTACGTCCTCAAAAAAGAACAAATATTAACCAACAATTCTAAAATGATTAAAAGAATATTTACAACTATTTTAGTATTTGCCATGATGGTTTCAATAGAATCTCAGGCTTGTACTAATATTTTAGTTACAAAAGGAGCATCGAAAGATGGATCCACAATGATTACTTATGCAGCCGATGCACACGTTTTGTATGGCGAGCTTTACCATTGGCCAGCTGCCGATTGGTCTCCAGGAACAATGCTAGATGTGTACGAGTGGGATACTAGTAAGTTTTTAGGAAAGATAGAGCAGGTTGCCCATACTTACAATGTTGTGGGTAATATGAACGAGCATCAGCTAGCTATTGGCGAAACTACTTATGGCGGACGTCACGAGCTTAGAGATACTACTGGAATTATTGATTATGGTAGCTTGATATACATTACTCTTCAACGAGCTAAAAACGCAAGAGAGGCCATTAAGGTTATGACAGATTTAGTAGAAAAGTATGGATACTATTCTTCTGGAGAATCTTTTTCTATAGCTGATAAAAATGAAGTTTGGATATTGGAAATGATATCTAAAGGAACAATAGAGAAAGGTGCTGTTTGGGTGGCACGTAGAATTCCTGATGGATATATTTCAGGTCATGCAAATCAGGCACGTATAACTACTTTTCCACAGAGTGGCAAAAAAGCAATTTCGTCAAAACAATTCGATAGACTTTACGATAGTAAGGTAGAGACAATTTATTCTCATGATGTGATTTCATTTGCGAAATCTCAAGGTTATTTTTCAGGAAAAGATAAAGATTTCGATTTTTCAGCAGCTTATGCTCCATTAGATTTTGGTGCAGCTAGATTTTGCGATGCAAGAGTTTATTCGGCTTTCTTGAAAGTTGATAAAAAAATGCAAAAGTACGAGGACTATGCAATGGGCGATATTACTAAAGAGAGAATGCCTCTTTGGATTAAAGTTAAAAATAAATTATCAGTACAGGATGTTATGGAGCTAATGAGAGATCATTACGAAGGTACTCCAATGGATATGACTGCTGATCTTGGTGCAGGTCCATCAAAACTTCCTTATCGTTGGAGGCCTCTTACATGGGAATGTGAAGGGAAAAAATATTTCAATGAAAGAGCAATTTCTACTCAGCAAACAGGATTTTCTTTTGTTTCGCAATCTCGTTCGTGGTTGCCTGATGCTGTAGGTGGAATAATTTGGTTTGGTGTTGACGATACTTATAGTACAGTTTATACTCCAATTTATACTTCTTCAACAAAAATCCCTCCATCTATGAAAGTAGGAAACGGTAGTATGACAGAGTATTCTGAGACTTCTGCTTTTTGGATTTTCAATAGAGTTACAAATTTTGCATACATGCGTTACGATTTGATAATAAAAGACATCAGAAAAGAACAGCATAAATTAGAAACAAAATATGCTCAACTTGTGCCTGCAATTGATAAAGCAGCAACAGAATTGTACAAAACTAATCCCGAGTTGGCTGTTGAATACTTGACTGATTTTTCTGTTGATAATGCAGAAAAAATGGTAGCGGCATGGAAAGATTTAGATAAATATCTTTTGGTGAAATATCTAGATGGTAATGTGAAAAAAGAGGAAAATGGAAAATTCAAATTGAATGAGCATGGTTACCCTGCTTCACCTAATTACCCTGGATATTCTAAGGAATGGCGTAAAAGAGTAGTAGAAGATACTGGAACTAAATTATTGGTTCCGGAAAGTAAAGACGGACATTAGAAATAAAATGTCTTAATAGATATAGAAGGAGAAATCATAT